>JAESTB010000414.1 GCA_016763815.1 Arenicella sp. | reverse complement strand
TAAACGGCATTCACGGCGATATATTGTACGGATACACGCAGGGGATACTCTACGAGTTAGTCAGGTCAGGCAAGTTTAAAGACGCTCTCACCGAGGCTAGGTTTCAAATTATTGCGAATGGTTCGGTAATCGTTTTTATTAAAGAGTGCTTATTGAAGCCTTTATCCACAATTATGCGTTTTTTAAACTGGCGAGCGTTACGACGTACCGAGCATCACGAGGCACTACAGCCACATATTGTGGAGCAACTAAAATGTGGGCCGAATTATCTAGAGAATGAAAGTCGAGATGCAATCAGACCACAACAATGGCAGGTAGTGTTGGGCGAGTTTGCTGGCCGTGATGCCGCGATTGGACGATTTCTTGAGTCAGAATATTCAATCGAACGTCGTTATCCTTTTAGAGACCGGGACTTATGCGAGTTCATGCTGGCCATACCCAGTCGTCAATTAGCGCTAAGTGGTATTAAACGACCTATCGTAAAGCGTGCATTTGCCGGCGAGTTGCCGGCAAATATGGTCAATAGAAATCGAAAGGCAACCTTCGGTGACGTCACTATGGCTGGCATTTATAACGATCGAAAAAATACTCATTGGGCTAACTCAAGCACTCGTGAGTGGTCGTACTATGTAAAAGAATGTTACTTTGATGATAAGTCAGAGCTAAATCATCAACTGGAGGTTGTTAAGTGGCGTTGTGGTTATTATGATTACTGGAAATCGGTATGTTACAATCCCGTAGCGACAAGGTTAGGGTTAAACGATGCAAAAACAAAATAAAAAGGGCAGTGAAACCGGCGAGAAAAATGTTGACGGTCAATCTACTGCCGGGGTCAATAGTGCTGTTGCAAAGCGTAATAGTAAGGCGTATGAAACGCCGACGCTGATTGCTTATGGCGATGTCAGAGACATTACCTTGGGCGGAACTCTAGGGTTTGGTGAGAGTGGTGCCGGCTTCGAGAATTTCGACGTTTTTATCCCATAAAAAAAGTCGCCATCGGTTGGCGACTTTTGGAGAATAGTATCTAAATTGATGCGTTCACTACGCTAAGGTTACGAAACCTCAAAAGGTGGCAATTTTTTTGTCACCTTTTGTTTTTTTAAGACCACATAGTCTGGTAGGCCGTTGGTGTAACTCGGGTAGTCTTCGCCTTGAATCAGCGGGCTCAAGTATTCTCGACATCGTTCAGTAGTGAAGAAACCATCGGCGCTTATATAGTCAGATGGCATTTTGATCTCAACATTAGCCACATCAGCCAATGGCGCGTGGCCAATTTCCCATGTGTAAGGCGAGTTACTAGTGCGGACGATGGTTGGCATTACTGCGTTTTTTCCAGCAATAGCAAGTTCTACAGCCGCTTGGCCGAGAGCATAAGCTTGTTCAACATCTGTTTTAGAAGCAATGTGGCGTGCGGATCTTTGTAGATAGTCGCATACGGCCCAATGGCATTTTAGGCCGAGCTTGTCCTTGATCATGCCAGTAACGACCGGCGCGACCCCGCCTAGTTGAGCATGGCCAAATGCGTCTCGCACACCGGAGTCGGCTAAAAATTTACCGTCGGCCGTGTGTGCCCCTTCCGACACCACAATGCTGCACTGACCTTTGGCTTTGACTGTCGCGGCTACTTTTGCCAGAAATGCCTGTTGATCAAAATCGACTTCTGGAAACAAGATAATGTCCGGACCTAAACCTCGATGATCAGCGGCCAAGCCCGAGGCAGCGGCGATCCAACCCGCGTGACGGCCCATGACTTCCATCACAAATACTTTGGTTGATGACGAACTCATTGATGCGACGTGCATAGAGGCTTCCAGAATTGAAACAGCAACGTACTTCGCCACTGAGGCGAAGCCCGGCGAGCAGTCGGTAAATGGTAAGTCGTTATCAATCGTCTTAGGCACCCCGACACAGGTGATAGGGTAGTTCATTGACTCAGATAATTGCGATACTTTGTAGGCCGTATCTTGAGAATCGCCTCCACCATTATAAAAAAAGTAGCGAATATCGTGAGCTTTGAATACCTCAATCAAGCGTTGGTATTCGGCTCGATGTTGCTCTAATGATTTCAATTTGTAGCGGCACGAGCCGAAGGCACCGGATGGGGTCATTTTTAGCGCGTCGATATCGGATTCGCTTTCCAAGCTAGTATCGATTAAATTTTCGTATAGCGCACCCAAAATACCATCTTCGCCAGCGTACACCTTATTGATCTGCTCGGGGTATTTCGCTGCGGTCTGTAATACACCAGCAGCCGACGCGTTAATGACCGGCGTGACGCCACCAGATTGTGCATAAAAAGCATTGTATGCAGGCATGATTTTCCTCAACAAAGACAAACGACCATGATTAAATAACTTTGATCGCTGGATTGACTGTTTAATTATGTTGCTAACGGCGTACGCCGCCAACCTCTCTCTAGCTCAAGTATAGCGCAAGCTGTTTTGCTTACCCTATTTTTAGGTAGATTGAGTGTATAATCGTCCACACATAACCATCAGTTATAAAACTTACTTACCGAATGACGAATAAAATCACCGTAATCGCCGTTGATGGCCAGCAACAAGACGTAGAATTTGACCAAGGCGATAGTTTGATGGAGGTCTTGCGAGAGGCTGGTTACGACGAAATTATGGCCATGTGTGGTGGCTGTTGCTCATGCGCTACCTGCCACGTGAAAATCACCGATCAAGCTGCATATCAGTTGCCGCCTGTAGAAGAAGACGAGGAGATTTTGCTGTCATTGGCTGATGCCTATGAGCTTGATAGCTCACGACTATCATGTCAGATCACAATGGGCGAGGCTCAGCAAGGCATGACGGTGGCTATCGTCGACGCTGATTAGAGTCGGTCATGGATCCGATAACTCAAGGCGTTGTTGGCGCCGCTGCATCGCAATTAGTGTCTCGACGAATTGAAAAAATAGCCGCCGGTGTGATCGGTTTTCTATCCGGTATGGCGGCTGACTTAGACGTGTTGATCTCATCGTCGACTGACCCCTTGTTATTTCTCGAATTTCATCGCCATTTTACTCATTCATTAATCTTCATCCCGCTAGGCGCATTAGTTTGCACGCTGGCGTTTCGATTGGTGTTTAGGCGTTGGTTTCGACGCGGTAGACTTAGTTTTCAGCGCACCTACCTTTTCAGTTTTGTTGGCTATGCGACGCATGCCGTGCTGGACGCGTGCACCACTTATGGCACCCAATTGTTTTGGCCGTTCAGCGATACGAGAGTTACTTGGAACGCGGTGTCTGTGATCGACCCATTGTTCACCTTACCGCTACTGATCATGGTTGTCTTTGCGATACTTAATCGCTCCACTGGCGTCGCTAGGTTTGCAGCGGCCTATGCTTTTTTCTATCTTGGTCTTGGTGTGCTACAAAGCCATCGTGCCAGTGATGTGGCGCAAGAATTGGCGTTGAGTCGCGGCCGTGTGCCAAGTAACCTAGGCGTAAAGCCGAGCTTCGCTAATTTGATAGTTTGGAAGAGTGTTTATGAATACCAAGGGCAATATTATATCGACGCGATTCGCATGCTGGGTTCAGATAAAGTCTACCAAGGCCGGTCTGTCGAAAAGCTAGATATCGATAAGCACTTCGCATGGCTTGATAGTGCTTCGCAGCAGGCTAAAGACATCGAGCGATTTCGTTGGTTTTCGAATCAACATCTTGCCTTAGACCCGAATAATAAAAACCGAATTATCGATATCCGCTACTCTCTAATTCCGAACCAAGTTACTGGTATGTGGGGAATAACCTTGGACTCATCCAAACGCCCAGCTGATCATGTTGAGTGGTCAACTAATCGACCGAAAGGGCAAGAGGCTATGGAAAAAACGGCTGAGCTATGGGGTATGGTGATAGGCCAATAGCAGGGTGTTTAGCTAAAACGAGACCCTCCGGCTTACTCTACCTGCGTCTAGCGCGTCTACTGCGCTGTCCTTTACGAAGTGCGCCACCTTCAACGCTTTGGTCTCCCTTTAGTTGTGCCTGAGCGCCAACGGTCACTGATCCGAGTATTTTGATAACGTCTTCAATTGCCGGTGTTGGGCCTTTAGTGTGTTGGTCAATCGCCGCTCGCATAGACGCCACATGGCCCGGAGTCGTACCGCAACAGCCGCCAATAATTCTAGCGCCAGAATCCATCGCCAATTTGGCATAAGTTGCCATTAACTCAGGTGTGCCGCTGTAGCTGATTTCGCCACCTACCCACTCTGGAATACCACAATTACCTTTCGCGACTAGAATTGGCTGCATGTCATTTTCTTCAGCAGTTTTACTCATGTTCATAATGGCCGCGATAACCTCGGCGGCACCGACACCACAATTGGTACCGAACGCGATTAATGGCACCGCTAATTCTTTTTGCAGCTTTACCAGGTCGGCTGCGGTCACGCCCATCATAGTGCGACCGTTGGTATCGATGCTGAGAGTCAGCACAATCGGCAGCCCCGCTGCGCTAGCGCCTCGAATGGCGGCGTGAGATTCTTCAATTGATGAGATGGTTTCGATCCACAACACGTCAACACCACCTTCTTTAAGCGCCAATGCCTGCTCGGTAAAAGCCGCTTGGGCTTGCTCGATAGACACGGTGCCTGCGGGCTCTAATATCTCACCTGTAGGCCCCATAGAGCCAGCAATGACAATCTCACGGCTAGATTTTTCTACTTCTTTGGATAAGATACGAGCGGCGGCAATATTTAATTCGGCGACGCGGTCTTGTCCATCGTGCAGTTTTAACCGGTATGAGGTACCGCCAAAGGTATTGGTTAGTACCACATCTGAACCAGCGTCTATAAAGCTTCGATAATGTTTGGCAATTCTGTCTGGGTGAGTGATGTTCCAAAACTCAGGTGAATCGCCCGACTGCAAGCCCATGGCAAATAGATTGGTACCCGTAGCGCCATCGAGCAGTAGTACTGGTTTTTGTTCGAGTAATTTGAATAATTTGTTGCTCATGAGCGTACCCGTTTAAGCCTAAAAAGAAGCTATCTAGTGTCTCAAGAGGGCTTCTCTCGACTACTTATTTGCATCAAAGGATACCCGTGTTTTAGCCAAATTCAATGCATAAATCTAACTTAATTCGGCGACGGCTACTAAGACTGTAATTTCAATGTACAAGCAAAGCGTTGAGCATTAGCATGTCTAGGAGTTTGCAATTCAAAGGCGATGTTTAAAACAAATAATTTCATGGCGATATTGGTAAATAATCACAGCGGCGAGACTAAGCCATGGGTAGACGCGTTAGCCGCATGTTTGCCTGAATTTGAATTGCATAGCTACCCTGCTATTCCGAGTAATGCTGATATTGAGTACGCGGTGGTCTGGCATCATCCGCATGGTGACCTGATGAACTACCCAAATCTAAAAGCAATTTTGATTTTAGGAGCCGGGATGGATCATATAAACAAAGAGTTAGAGCTGCCTGATGTGCCGATTGTGCGTTTGCTTGATCCGGCAGTAGGCGATGAAATGTCTCAGTATGTATTATATTGGGTGATGCACTTTCAACGTGATTACGAGCGTTACCGGCAACAGGCAAATATTAAGCAATGGCAGCGTTTTAAAACTCCGTTAGCGCGCGAATATCGAGTGTCGGTTCTCGGCGCTGGTGAGATTGGTCGCTATGTTTCAGAACGCTTAGCGATAAATGGCTTTGTCACGCAAAACTGGAGCCGTAGCAAAAAGGTTATCGACCAAGTACAGAGCTTTTATGGTGATGATGGCCTAAAGACTATGCTGGCGTCGACCGATACCTTGGTTAACTGTTTGCCGTTGGTCGACTCGACTCATCACTTTTTAGATGCTCATAAGTTATCAGCGCTACCTAAAGGCTGCAACATTATTAATATCAGTCGCGGCGCGGTGATAGCTGATAACGCTTTGCTTAAGCTGCTTGATTCAGGACATATTGCCGCTGCTGCGCTTGATACCTTTACGCTTGAGCCGTTATCCGACGAGTCGCCCTATTGGCAATACGATAACGTGTTTATTACACCGCATATGTCGGGTGCAACCTACCCATCGTTAGCCAGCCAAGTTATTGCCGACAACATACGGCGAATCGAAAATGGCGAACCTCCATTTCCAATTTATATTAGGCCGTTGAACTAAGGACCATGTTAGAGACGGCCGCTAGCTGAGCGTTTTTGGCGCACCTTATGACCGCAGCATATGAATGTGTGGAATGTCATCTTCTAAATACATAGCGGAAATGGCTTCAAACCCAAGCTCGTTATAGAACTTTTCTAAGTGTAGTTGCGCGCCGATTTTAATTGCTTGCTCGGGATACAGTTTTTCCATTTCAAGCAGTGCCGCCTGCATCAACGTTTGCCCTAATTTAAGACCACGAGCATTTGGTGAAGCGACGACGCGACCGATCGAGGCTTGTGGATAGCTCAGCCCAGGTTTTAGTAGCCGTGCGTAGGCTATTAATTCACCGCCATCATTGTGGCCGCACAAGTGCATGGCGACCAAGTCAAGCTCATCGATGTCCGGATAGGGGCATTGCTGCTCGACCACAAATACGGCTTGTCTGAGCATTAGTAGCTCAAACAGCTCAGCCGTTTTCAGGTTTTCAAAGGAATGTGTTTGCCAACTAATTTTCATCAGCGTGGAGCCTCCCTTTAGTTAAGCGTTGTAGCCGAATGGGTCGTCGATCGAGTGAGACGGTTTGGTAAACCATTTAGGCCCCGATTCGGTCATATAAAAATGATCTTCGAGACGAATGCCGAATTCACCTGGGATGCATATCATCGGCTCATTACTGAAGCACATACCAACCTCAAGCGGAGTCGTGTCGCTTGAGACCAAATAGGGCCACTCATGAATATCCAAACCAATGCCATGACCAGTCCGATGCGGTAAACCGGGAGTTGCATAACCAGGGCCGTAACCATGTTCCACAAGATAACCCCTTGCTGCGTCGTCAACCGTACCACAGCCGTGTCCTAACTTAGCGGCTTCGAAACCTGCTGCTTGACTGGCCTTTTCTTGCTCCCAAACCTGCCGGTCACGCTCAGTTGGTTCACCGTAGACATAGGTGCGGGTAATATCAGAGTTATAACCCTGTACTTGGCAGCCCGTGTCAATTAGCACCATGTCGCCAAGATCTAAGTCTTTAGGGTTACTTACGCCATGTGGGTAGGCGGTATCTTCGCCAAATAAGACAATGCAGAAGTAGGAACCTTTGCGGCACCAACGGCTCGGTGGCGTGATTGATAAATTCAGTTACCTCTTGAGTCGAGATACCGTCGCGCAAGATTCTAGCTGCGCTTTTGTGTACTTCAAGAGTCATATCTTTGGCACGCTGTAATAACGCCAGTTCAGCGCTCGATTTGTTCATGCGGCAGCCAGCGGTGATGGCACGAGCAT
>JAESTB010000413.1 GCA_016763815.1 Arenicella sp. | reverse complement strand
GGACGATGGCCCACCGCCTAATTTTAGTGGTTATCAACCGTTACCGATTCGATATATCGACGTCAATAATCAATTGTCCAATCCACAAGGTTATTTGCTCTCTCAAGAAATGTCGATCATGGAGCCATTGCAAAACAAGTTAATTATTCCATCTGAAGATTATGAAGGCGATGACTATGCTGTCTGCAACTCAAGCAGCTGCTCTGGTCACGCCTTTATTGGTATTGACCGTTCTTCGCATATTTATGCGGCGGCTGAATACAGCGGCAATTTATATTTGGCTGGTTCTGATGGTGTTGCGTGTGATGCCACTGTTTGGCAAAGTATTAATGGTGGTGATTCGTGGTCGGTTAACCGAACCATGTCCAAATCTAATAATTACTTAGGGTGTGCACGGTTCACTTTGTTGGCCGTTTATAATAATAAGTTATACGCTCAAGGCTACCAATACGATTGGTCACTGAAAGGCCAGTCTCCGTGCTTTCCTTTGCCCTCGGTCAGCTCGTGTAACCCAGACCCAGCCAGTGCCACCTGCAATTTTGTTTCCGTTCCACAAGTTCATATTTTGGATGGCAATACTTGGAGTACATCAAACGATCTGATTATTAATTCTGTACAAAAGAAACCAAACGGCAAATCATTTGTCGGTAAATTAGTTTTTGTTGAGTCTGGGGTATTAAAAAGTTTTGATACTAATTCTGTCTTGACATTAATCAACAATGTTCGTGATTACACTATCTCAGAAGGCTGGCTGTATGTATTAAAAACATCAGGGCATGTTGTAAGAACGTCGAACTTAACGTCTTGGTATCAAGTTGATACTGGTCCCAGTAACAGCAAAAGTATTGCCGTGTTGAACAAATTTATTTACATTGGTACCAGTCAAGGCCAAGTTTACAAGAGTGATGAATTACAGCCATGTGGGGCTGATTGCACGGAATCGTTACCTGCAATCTTGCTGCTATTGTTTGACCAAGAGTAGTCTCAATCTAAATTTTTAAGTACGGGGTAGTTATTGAGGCAAAATTCAGCCATTTACGGACAAATGCTTCCTTACACTCTCCTTTAACTGTTTCCAGTATGAAGAGTCTTTAACTGTTTACAATAAAGAAAGCCGCCAATTGTTTCTAAGTAGCCCCGTCGTGCTGTTCGACCGAGCAAGTGAAAACTTATTGGGGGCCTGATGTCCTTATAGGGCCTTTACCATTTCTCGCATAATATCGCCACGCGACACGGCTCCAATTAATTTTCCATCTTCAACGATCGGCATTACATTGATTCTACTGGCGTTCATTGTTGAGGCTAGGTCGATTAAGGCTATGTCTGGGCGGCTCATGATTAGCTTGGTGCTCATAACATCTTCGACCAAAGATGGACTATGACGGTAGTAGCTGCTTTGCATTAACTGCTGTAGGCAATCAAATTCGGACACGTAGCCGATCAACTCGCCTATTTTGTTTACTACCGGGGCACCGGGTAACTGGTGTTTAGTTAGGTGGTCGCTGACCCTGTCTATTGTCATCAGGCGACGCAGGGCTACTTCAGGCCTGCGCATAATTGTTCGTGCGGTCTTATTTTCCATGCTAATTTAGTCTCTCACTTCAGTGATATTATGTTTTGCTTCACTTGAACTACCTATTATATTAAAACCAGCTTGGTTTTGTCACTAATCTTTACCTTAACCTAGACTAAGATAGGAGGATATATTGAATCACATGTTGCTTGTATCGGCGTGAGCAAGCATACCGCTAGTCATCCGATTTTTACCCTAATTACCAGTAACAATAATGCGACCTATTAACTTTTTATTATTCATTGCAATAGCGTTTATCACGCTCGCCATGCCAACTACGCTGCTTGCTGCTACCCAGGAATACAAAGACTGCATCATTGGTGCCATAAAGGGTGCCGATGACAATGTTACGGTTGGTGATCTTAGAGAAAAATGCAATCGGCTAGATCAGTCTGACGATAGCTTAGTCAATGAACGACTTAAGCAGGATAAACGAAACACCTTAGAGCCGTTCACAATGCTGTCTCACGAGTCAAACTACTTATTGCTTGCTAATTATAATAGTAAGGGTTACCAAAACTCCTTAGATGATGAATTCGATGATCGGCGTTTAGATGACACCGAAGCGCAATTTCAAGTTAGCCTCAAAGTGCCTTTGGCGACAAACTTATTTAATCGAGATATTGATCTCTACGGTGCCTATACGGTTCGTTCGTTTTGGCAGGTATACAATGCTGACGAATCAAGTCCGTTTCGTGAAACTAATCATGAGCCTGAGCTTTGGTTGCAAGCCTATCCAAACTGGCGTGTATTTGGGCTTAATAACGCGGTTGTTCGACTCGGCATCAACCATCAGTCAAATGGCCGATCAGACCCGGTATCACGCAGCTGGAATAGGGTGTTTGTTGATTTCATTTTTGCCAAAGATAACTTTGCACTAAGCTTCAAGCCTTGGATTCGTATTTCTGAGAGCGGCGATGATGACGATAACCCGGATATCACCGACTTCCTTGGCCACTATGAATTAAAGGGGCTGTATAAGAGTCGCAGCGGCCATCAATTTAGTCTGATGAGTCGTAACAACCTTGAATCTGGCTTTGAGCGAGGGTCAATTGAAGCAGGCTGGAGTTTCCCATTGGGGCGGTGGCCATATCTACGAGGTTATGTTCAATACTTTCGAGGCTATGGAGAGAGCTTGCTTGACTACAATCAAAAAGCAAATTCAATCGGGCTTGGCATCATGCTTAAGTAAAATCGATTGAAAAATTGTTTGCGTTTAAACGCTGATTTTGAAGGTTTAGCGAAATTTGCTATTGTTGATTAAATGATCAGAGACCCCAACATAACTCGACTAAGGAATGAAAAGGCCTAACCTTGTGAAAAAGAATCTAATATTAGTGGTGATAGTTTGGTTAAGCGGGTGCTCTTTTCCAGCCGTTGCGGCACCGACTGAGAATGGTGTCAAAAAATGGCAAGAAGTAAAAGAAATCGACGGTGAGAAAGTAAAGGTCCAGGTGATCAGTAAACCAACCAGTACAACATTTGACGCGCCTGCTGCCTCGGTAGAACTAACAGCCTGCGCGGCCAATATTGTCACTGACTACTGGCAAGAGGATGATCTGATAAAAGTTGAAACACTGGTCGAGAATACACAATGCGGGCCTTCTAAAGGGCGTTATACCGTTAAAGTCCGCACCCGAAATGACGCCGGTGACTTGAACACGAGCAAGTACCAAGAGCAATGGAGCCGTGACGATAACGGCACTATTAAAGCCATACATACTTATAGTATGAATGGCCATAAGGAGTTAGTACGAGTGCGCATACAGCCGCCGTTCAATGGCGCCTGCTTGTGTACTGGCGATACAACTGGTGCGCGTCCCGGACAGACGGACTAAGCGTGCTTAGTGTTAACATGTCAAATGTAATTGATCCGCTAAGCCAAATTTAATGGACTATATTTTCGGCTACGGTAGTCTTGTCAGCCGTTATAGTCGACAACATTACTCGAAGATACTCTCTGGCGCGGTAGTGGCCACGGGAAAAGGGTGGTGCCGGTCTTGGTGTGTGAGTTATCCTGACGAGGGCGCTACCTATGCTGGCGCATTAGGTGACGACTTTGGTTTACTCAACGGGGTATTAGTAGCAACTGACATGGGTGAGGCTCTTGCTGAGCGAGAGCGCGGCTATCAATTCACGAGCTTACATATTGATGACCTTATGGTTGACGAACTTTTGGATGACGAATATGGCATTGGTGCACATGGGATAGACAGTTCAGAGTTAAATACTTCACCGCAAGACTAACTATGGATTTGCGAAACTTTGCGAGTTGATGCGGCAGCCGCGGAAAATCCGCTGCCTCAATCCTATGTTGATACGTGTATGAGTGGTGCTTAGAATCCAAAGGAGTCGAGGGTGCTATTGAGTTCATTCAGCAGACACGGGGTTGGGATTGCGTTTGGCTAAATGATCGTCACTTAGAGCATACGCCTAGATACCTCCGATATACACCAATATCAATCGAATAAGCTGGCCTGATCGACTTACTTTTAGAGCAACAGGGTGTTCTGAAGTTTCGGCAGCCATCGCCTTGAGTTAGTTCGCCATTGCTGATTTTTAGCAATCTTGAGGTAACTGAAATAGTTCTGCCATGGTTAACCTGCGCGTCTAAGGTTGCCAGCAAGAATGCCACATAGCTGTCTATATCGCAGGAAAGTTCACCATATGTAACATTTTTTCGGAAAAACGGGACTAAGGTCGTAGGCTAATTGGACATTAGGTACTAGAGTTCTCTGCTAACATAGC
>JAESTB010000412.1 GCA_016763815.1 Arenicella sp. | reverse complement strand
GGCGCAAAAGAACAGAACCAAGTACCCTCTAGGGGCATCTGAAAAACATACCACTGTCATAACTTCGTTATGCCTTTAGGCGGCTCATGGTTCGGGCTAGCTCTACGAGCGGCGCCAAAACAAACACCCAACCAAAGACCTTATGAACGAAACTCTTCCATGAATATCTACGCATTTAAGATTCAAGACTCGGTGCCAATTGCACGTGAGCTAATTAGAGCAAGCAGCTTTAATTTGATCATCATCTAAACCTAATTTGTTCATTTTAAGAATTTGCTCAACAGTGCAAAGATCATCTCTAGATTGAACATTTTTTGGTTGAGATACTTTGCTACTCACTCCCATTGTATTGACTGGTGTGGTCTCTAAGGTTGATGGGGTGGCTATTCCCAGCTGTGAGAAGGGCAAATACAAGTGTCAGGTCTTGCCTCTTGCCTGACACCAAATGGCCGTTTTGAGTTGTAGAGCCGTTGCCAAATATCTACAGACGCAGCAGCGCTACACTGTCAAGGCTATCAGCCTATATCAGACTTTGTCTTTTTAGCAGTCAGTTCAAGTTCCAACATAGACAGCTAATGAATTTTCTTGATCTCGCTCCTGATGTTACTAGGCCTCGAGCTCTTCCCAGCGAACAAAGTGCTGATCTAATTGATCTTGCTGCTCTTTCAAGTCGGCTCCAGCTTGACTAACAATAGCCTTGTCTTGCTGATAGAACTCGGGCTTTGCCATCTCCATCGTAAGCGCTTCAATTTTTTTCTCTAGCTGGTCTATTTTTTTTGGCAGTTGCTCAAGCTCTCGCTGTAAGTTGTAGCTTAGTTTTTTGGCTTTAGGTGCAGCGGCGACTGTAGGCTCTTGCTTTTTCTTTGGTTCAGCTATTCGCGAATTATCACGCTTTTGACGTAGCCAGTCTTCGTAGCCACCAATATATTCATGCACTTCGCCATCGCCTTCAAATGCGATTGTGCTGGTAACAACATTGTCTAAGAAGGTTCTATCATGGCTTACCAGTAATAAAGTGCCGGTATAGTCCATTAATAGCTGTTCTAGTAACTCTAAGGTTTCGTAATCTAAATCGTTGGTTGGCTCATCGAGAACTAAAAAATTAAATGGTTGAGTAAACAGCTTGGCTAGCATCAGTCGATTGCGTTCGCCGCCTGATAATTTAGCGGCTGGCGCTCGAGCACGTGATGGGCTAAACAAGAAGTCTTGTAGGTAGCCCATGATGTGTTTGGTCTGCCCGTTAATGGTGATCTCGTTGTTACCTGAAACGTTATCCTGAACGCTTAAGTCATCACGAATCGCCGAGCGATGTTGATCGAGATAGGCTATTTCTAAGTTAGTACCTATCTTGATTTTGCCACCATGTGGCTGGTTTTCGCCAGTTAGAATTTTAATCAGTGTCGACTTGCCGCAGCCGTTAGGGCCGATGATGCCGACTTTATCGCCGCGTAAAATACGACAAGAAAAGTCGCGCATAACCACTCGGCCATCGAAGCTGGCGTGTAGGTTTTCAGCTTCTATAACGACTTTGCCTGACTTGCCTCCCCCGGCATTTAAATTGATATTGGCCGTGCCTTGACGCTCACGGCGTTGGCTGCGGTCGTCACGCATTTTCTTTAGCGCACGCACTCGACCTTCGTTACGAGTCCGTCGAGCTTGAATGCCTTTGCGAATCCAGACTTCTTCTTGAGCCAGTCGCTTGTCGAACTTAGCGTTGACTACGTCCTCATCTTCCATTGCTTTGGCCTTAGTCTCAAGGTAGGTCTGAAAATTGCCAGGGTAAGAGGTTATTAACCCGCGGTCTAGTTCGATAATACGGGTCGACAGCTTGTCAATGAAACTACGATCGTGTGAGATAATTATCATCGTCACGTTGAGCCCAAGCAATAGAGTTTCTAACCATAGAATTGTTTCAATATCGAGGTGATTGGTTGGCTCGTCGAGTAATAGAATGTCTGGCTGTTTGACCAGCGCTCGCGCCATTAACACTCGACGCTTCATGCCGCCAGACAATTGACTGAATTGCATTTCCGGGTCTAGGTCGAATCTTGAGCACAAGGTTTTAACTTGCACATCAAGCCCCCATGCTTCGAGCTCAGTGACCACGGTCTGTGTGTCAATGTCGCTTTCGCCAGCTAAGTAGTAGTTGGCGAGCGCTTGGCCAAGCGCTTCATCGCCCAGCGCTACCACGCTACGAATATCAAAATCCAAGTCACTTGGAACCTCTTGCACTAAGCGTCCAACAACGGTGCCTTGACGTATTAGTAGCTCGCCATCATCGGGCAATAACTTACCGTCGATCATTCTTAATAAGGTTGATTTGCCGGCACCATTTCGACCGATCAAGCCGATACGCTCGTTAGCTTCGATAATTAAATTAGCTTGGTCTAAAATAGGGTCAGCGCCGAAGGCGACGCTTACGTTTTTAAGGTTTATTAACGACATGGTATGGCTATTGAAAGCGGGTTTATAAGTAGCAAAATCGGCCAGATTGTATCACTAAACGCGAGCCCACACCTTATGCCTGGGGTTATATATTGTCGCTCTATTATTAATTCGGGATCGCTTTTTTCGGCTACCGTGCATGACTCTCTGAGGCACTTAGTATTTTTTGGCCTGAATTTAATTCCTATGAGATTGCTAGGTGAGGTGTTCTCGTATCGATATTGTCAATCCTGGCTGACCTATTTGATGTGTCCATCAATAGCAGAAGTTTGTTATGGAGATGCCTGATGCTGTTATTCAGCAGCAAACATCATAAATCAAAGACCCCTTTACTTTATCTGGCATTATTTGATTTTAATCATGTTAAAAACTGGTCCTTATTTAGACGACGTGGGCACATAATATTTTTTGAGGTTTCAAGAAAGACTTTGAGCAATTAATTTGCCCTTGTTTTAAGGAGTATGGTTTAAGTTCATTTCTGAATGATTCATCTTATTCTATTATTTCTTCGCGCTTACTCCCATCAGGTGCTCGATTTTTTTAACGTGCCTAAAGCCAGTCACTTTGAGTCGGCGAATGACGCCATCGACAAAGCGGCTTCCTTTCTTTACTACGTGTGGATTACCTGTGTAATGAAAAAGCCGTCCGCCCCGGCGCAGCACTCGGAATATCTCCCGATAGAACTCTTCGCTATAGAGCTCCCCAGCCAAGGAAAAACGCGGCGGATCATGAATGACCGAATCGAAGGACGCGTCAGACATTGCCTTTATCAGCTCAAAGCTGCTGCCCTGACGTTGCACAATCCCCTCTTGCCTTAAATCGTTTGACCAAAGGTTCTTTGCGCGCAGCCCCATTACCTCTTGGCTCAGCTCAATGCTTAACACCTCGCTTGCGCCTAATCGGTGGGCAGCAATGGCTGCATAGCCCAGTCCG
>JAESTB010000029.1 GCA_016763815.1 Arenicella sp. | reverse complement strand
AATTACAAAATAACAATACCAGACCTCACCGAATGCAAGCCAAGTGAAGCCCTGAACCCAAAAACGCTTCTTGAGCAATGTAATGGAGTGCAATGGTCGTAAGCAGAGTTGTTATTTATTTTAGGTTCTATTGAAATCATCTTGAGGCGGTAACGGCCAGCCAAATTTTGAAGGATATAAATGGCCAAGATGCCGAAATCTATATCGTTGGTGAAACATACTCAAATGATCAGGCTTGGGTTGATGATACTAGATTGGACGTGGCCTTCAGCATCTTAGCGGCGTTTAATAAAGAACTAAAATTCTAGTTAGGTGTAATGACCTGTAATAAGAAAGAAGGGCAATCAATGATATAAGTGGACATATGTATAATATTCTGTTGAAATGATTTCGCAGATTATAAATTGCCACCATAACTAGATACCAATAAAGGGGTTCTTATGTTGAAGAAAACGCACGTTTTTCTATTAATCGCAATGATCTACATTGCCGGTTGTTCATCCGTTGCCGACTACCATTCCGAGGTTGAGTCTCTCAAAGTAACTCCTGAAATAGGTCAAGCGCCTGAGCGAATTCAATTGCCTCAAGGCTGGAGCCAGGGGACTCGTGAAAAATTTTGGTTCACTAGCCAAGGATCACGGATCATCCCTTACAGCTGGTTTACTTGGCTAGAACAGGCCGATCGTCAAGCGCTGTTTCGCGACGCTAAGCATATGGAAATGTTGAGATATCTACCGGTTAACTCATCACGAGAAAACCCATCAGGCTTGCCAATTGGGTTTGTTGCTGCGCACGATAATAAAACCAATCAAGCGTGGGTAGGAATGACGTGCGCAGCATGCCATACAAATCAACTTGATTATAACGGCCATAAATTTCTTATTGAAGGCGCTCCCACGTTGGCGAATTTTGTATTGTTTTACAGCCGTTTGGTTGAAGCTCTAAATGAGACCAATAAGGACGACTCCAAATTTGATCGATTTGCTAAAAATGTACTTGCCGACAACTATAGTAACGGTGCCGCCAATAAATTGCGCACAACGCTTTCTTCAGTAACGCTAGCCGCGGCAGAGCGGCTCATAGTGAATGACCTGCCAGCCGATTATCCTGCAGATTTCACCAGCTATGCCCGCTTAGATGCGTTTGGCAATATTCAAAATGCAGGTACCGCCTTCGCGTTACATGATCTCAGCAATAGAAATACGCCAGATGGCCCGGTATCATATCCATTTCTTTGGGGCACGCATCAATCTGATGTTGTTCAGTGGAATGCATCCGCTCCAAACACACCCGTAATTGGTCCACTCGCGCGAAACGTAGGTGAGGTAATTGGCGTATTTGGAAACTTAAGTATGGATAAGGCGCCGTGGTGGAAACGCTTACTAGGCTTAGAGATATCGTATACTTCTAACGTTGATATCGAAGGTTTGGGGCGTTTGGAGTCTTGGGTTAAGACATTGCGTTCGCCAGAATGGCCTGCAGCATATTTCCCCGCGATTAATGCAATAAAAGCGGCCAAAGGTGGCGAGTTATTCGCAAACGATTGTGCATCCTGCCACCAAGTGATACCTCGAGACCAAGAAGGTGATAACTACAAAGCGAACACAACACCTGTCGACGAAATTGGCACAGACCCAGCTACGGCATGGAATGCTGACCGACGATGTGCTGAGACTCTATTGCTTGAAGGTACCAAAAAAGAAATTCTATTCGGCGACAAATTTGCGGCCCAATCGGCTGCGATTAACATTCCGATAAACGGTGCGATTGGTATAATTTTAAGCCATCCTAAAAAATCGCTAGAGGCTGGCCTACGCCCACTACGAACTCATAGCTCGTCTGCTAGTACTGATAGTACATTGGCTGCCCCACTCACCTCTTCGGCTGATGAAGCAGCCTTAGATAAAGCGGTTGATAGCCATGATACGAAGGTTGAAGACTACGTGATCCAACATTTGAGAGCGCGGCAAGATATAGCCGCAACTTTAGTCACTGAACAAACTTGTGGAGACCCCGATGCGATTCTGGTCTACAAAGGTCGTCCGCTCAATGGTATCTGGGCGACCGCTCCGTATTTGCATAACGGTTCGGTTCCAAATTTACGGGAACTTCTGCGCAAAGGTTCTGACCGCGCCAATAGGTTTTGGGTAGGTAGCCGTGAATTTGACACTGTAAACGTGGGCTACAAAACCACTGAAGGCCTTAATGAGTTCCGTGTTAATGACGAGCAAGGGAAAATACGTCGAGGCAACTCAAACCGCGGGCATGAGTACGGCACGCAATGGACCGACCAGCAAAAGTGGGCTGTTATCGAATATATGAAAACCCTTTGAATATATGAAAGTCGATATTTCGGCTCGATCACTAACAAATGAATTAGTCGCACACCTAAGCAATATTTGTACTGGGCCTTTCCAGTAATTTGCCTTCGATGCATATCTAACATACAGGAGAACGAAAATGACGGAATTAACGGATGTTAAGTTACAGCGGTATTTGCGCCACACCGGAGACACAGACGGAGCGCTGGAAATGGTTATCCCGACGATCGAAAAAGGCCTTGTCGCCACCCTGAAAACCAGAAAATTATCATCGCAAAAAAAGAGTGGCGATGGTCAAACTGCCGTGATTCTCGGTGCAGGTGTTGCTGGCTTAACCTTGGCGCTTGAATTACTAAGTAAAACGTCCTATAAGGTGCAGATTTTAGAGGCCAGCGACCATATTGGGGGGCGCTCACTAACGCTTAGACCTGGCGACAGCTTTACGGAGTTCACCAATGGCGTAAAGCAAACATGTAAATTCGATAGCAAAGGCACAAGTGGTAATCCGTATCTGAATGCTGGGCCAGGACGCATTCCCTCAGCTCATCGTAATGTGCTCAACTATTGTAAAGCCCTGAACGTAGACCTTGAAGTCTATGTTATGGAAAGCCGCTCAAACTTGATGCGCCCTGCAAAAGGTTTTAAAAAGAAACTACCCGTAAACAGGCAATTGGCAAACGATCCACGCGGATACTTTGCCGCGTATCTGTATGAAAATTCTAAAGCGTTTCTTGAGTCAATGGAGTCAACCTCCAACAAGAGATTTACAGATACTGATAACCTAAATCTGAAAAAATGGCTAACGCAATTTGGCGCGCTAGATAAACAGGGAAATTATCTAGGGTCAAATCGTTCCGGCTATGTTGATCTACCCGGAACCGTTGCCGGAGTTGTTGAGCCACCGTTAGAATTCAAAGAGATGCTGGCTTCGCTGTTCTGGGAATTGAGCTTCTACCAACCTGAAGATTTTCTATGGCAAACGACCTCGTTCCAACCGGTTGGCGGCATGGACATGATTATTAAGGCACTACTGCACAAGATCACGGCCTTAGGCGGCAAAGTAATTCGCAATGCACCAGTGACACAAGTTCGTAGAAAAGAAAAGAAATGGCGCATCGCATATGGCAAAAATAAATCGCTACTAGCGGACATAGTCGTCAGCAATATTCCAATCCCACTGCTAGAGGGAAAAATTCATCAACAAGACTTTAGCGTCGATTACTGGAACGCTCTCAGCAAAGTTTTCGAAAGCAAAGGATTTTTGCGACCGTCCTGCAAAGTCGGCTGGCAGAGTGAGAGAAAATATTGGCAGAACCCGCCAGATGAAAATACCATACCGATTTTTGGTGGTATTTCCCGTATCACGCCGAATAAAATGCAACAGATGTGGTACCCATCCAACGACTACAATGATAACTCCGGCATTCTTACCGGTGCGTATAACTATGGCGATAAGGCCGCAGCCTGGGGTAAAGAATTACCAAAAACACGCATGGCAGAAGCACGCAAAGGTGCGGCACAATTACACGGTGAAAAGTTTGCAAAGCAGTTGAAGCATGGCATGAGCATTTCCTGGCAGAATATGCAATATCAGCAAGGTGGTTGGGTAGATTGGGATGCCCTGGATGCGAATACTATGAATAAAACAGTTCGTACAGCCGTCGAATCAGAGCGCGTGATCTACGACCGAGTTAAAAGCGTGATCCAGCAGATTGAGCCTGAAGAAGGATGCTCAACTTGGTGCTATAACCAATTACAGAAACAGGATAATGGCTTTTTTGTCACCGGAGACCAGGTATCTCAATTACCGGGCTGGCAAGAGGGTGCCGTGGCGTCCGCATTGCAGATTTATGGAATGCTGGTACACCCCAAGCACATACTGCCACTTAAACTCTACCAAGTGCCCAATGTTAGAGCATTGGTCGAGTCTGGTTAATTGGAAGTGGACTCATCCAGATCATTGTAAGCAACGATGTCACGTGCGATTATTAATCCTCAATGGATTGAAGTTGGAGAACAAGAATGACGTTCCCCCGAAAACGTGGTGTCGTTGGCGGGCGCACCCTACTATTACGGTGTTTCTCACTGCGTTCGCCGTGCTTACTTATGCGGCTATGACCCACTTACGGCCAAGAACGATGAGCACTGGCGAAGTTGGCTGGAAATCAAGCTATTAAAAACGGCCGACATCTTTGCCCTCAAGCTTTGTTCCTACGCCGTAATGAGCAATCACTATCATGTAATATTGCATATACGACCCGACCTCGCCTAGAGTTGGGCCGAGCTAGACATGGTTAAGCGTTGGCACCAATGCTTTAACGGCACGTTGTTCTA
Source organism: Arenicella sp. (assembly GCA_016763815.1). Taxonomy (GTDB): domain Bacteria; phylum Pseudomonadota; class Gammaproteobacteria; order Arenicellales; family Arenicellaceae; genus Arenicella. Next base: position 131 of record JAESTB010000029.1, on the reverse strand, counting down.
CCTCCCGCATTCCAGCAGTCGAGGGAGAGACGATTAAAAATCCAAGCCCGACTTGATGATCAAGCGTTACTTTCATTCATGGTCTACGTAAACTTATTCGTGAACGGCTGGTCCATAGCCGAACGGGTCTT
>JAESTB010000411.1 GCA_016763815.1 Arenicella sp. | reverse complement strand
GGTGATGTATTTAGCGCCTCTTGCGCTTGAATTAATGAATAACGTAGAAGCCTCGGAAGAACGTTTATGGCGTAAAATTGAGCCGCTTACCAAGCAACAAAAAGGGGTTTGCAGTGGTTTGATGAAAGAGCTTCGCAATATCTCAAACGCCTTGGGCGTCGCTCAAGGCTTACTCGGGACACGCAAAAATATTGAACACTTATTTCGGCATCGTAGCTCAAAGCGCTTGCTGCACGGCTGGCGCAAAGAACACGTTGGCGAGGCTTTGTTGACTTGTCTTGATGAACTTGAGGTTTAGCAAGCCAGTTTATCCTAGGTTTTACTGCTTTATTGGGCTCTACTGTCTTATAGTAAGTAAGGCTTACCCTGTGCGTAGTTTTCAATTGTTTGGGGTATTCAGTTTCCATTCAGCATCGTTGGCTTAAAGTGGCTTCATCGAAACACACATTAAGTAAAAAAACAGGAGTCTAACGATGAATAACTCAGACACTAAAAATACTCGCAAAACGTTTACTCGCTCTTTGATTGCGGCGGTCGTAATTGGCGCTATATCGCTGCCAGTGGCGGCGGGCAAGAATCGTAATATGTCTAACTACGACAATGCGACCTTTGATTACGCTCGCGTGGTTTCGGTCGACCCACTAATAGAAACCTACCAAGTGAATCAGCCTATTGAACAATGTTGGGACGAAAGAGTTTCAACTCGTCAACGATATCCTCAGAACCTACATCCGAAAAATAAAAGTCGAACGCCAGAAGTGTTAGGCGCAATTATCGGCGGCCTAATAGGTAACCAAGTTGGTAAGCGTGGCGGTGGTAAGGCCCGTGATGTTGCCACGGTTGCTGGTGCAATTTTAGGTGGTTCTATTGGTCATGATGTTAAGAACAATAATCGTAGAAACCACGATAGATACGATGAACGCTATCAAACTGCTCGCTACCAGACAGTTCAACGTTGTGAAGTGACAGATTCGTACGTTACTAAAGAGCAGATCGTTGGTTACGATGTGGCCTATAAATATCGCGGTAACGTGTACCACACTGAGATGAATCAACATCCAGGTGACAAAATTAAAGTTAAGGTAACCGTTAATCCGGTATAGAATTAAGCTATATGGATATTTAGGCGAGCGTGAACTCGCCTAAATAAACTTTATTATTAGAACATTGTTGCTAAAGACTAACTTATAACCTTCTGATTCTTATGCTAAAAAATATCACCTATCGTTTGTTACTGATCATGGCGCTGCAGTTTGCGGTCGCTAATGGTGCGTACGCATCTGATTATGGTAATGCTCAAAGCCAAGAATTCAGTGTGCTACATTCGACCAACGCTAGTCAGTTCGGCGCCATTCGTTACGCTCAAAACAACGCTGAAAATTTGCGTTCGCGCAGCGATGTCATGCAGGAGGTTAAGCGGCGCTATAACGCTGAAGTATTAAAAATATCTCTCGACGAGAGGCAGATGGTGTATCGCGTGAGAGTGCTTATGCCAAATGGGAAAGTTCGTAATTTGAAAATTAGCGCACGACGCTAATCGCACGCTTAAATAAATTTTACTTGAATGTCACTTACCCAATAAGGAACTTCGGATGCGAATTCTTATAATAGAAGATGAATTGAGCTTACAGGAGCAACTGGCGGCAACTCTGCGTGAGCAAGATTATGTGGTCGACGTTGCTAGCGATGGTGAAGAGGGCTTATATTTTGCCCAAGAGTATCCGGTTGATTTAGCTATTATTGATCTGGGTTTGCCTAAACTTGACGGGGTCGAGGTAATCAAACAATTGAGGGCTGCTGGCAAGGGCTACCCAGTTCTGATTCTAACCGCGCGTAGCCGCTGGCAAGAGAAGGTTGAAGGCTTAGAAGCAGGTGCTGACGATTACCTAACCAAGCCTTTCCACCCTGAAGAAATGCTCGCTAGAATTAAAGTTCTACTCAGACGCTCGGTTGGCCTAGCTGATAATTCGCTAGTGTGCGGCCCGATTAAAATCGACACCTCATCAAAGCAGTTATTTATCGACGGTCAGCCTGCTACGATCACGGCCTACGAATATCGTCTACTGTCATATCTTATGATGCATACCGGTAAGGTAATTTCTAAACGGGAGCTGGTCGATCATATCTACGAAGAAGATGACGATCGAGACAGTAATACAATCGAAGTTTTCATCCGGCGACTCCGACTGAAACTTGACCCGGAAAATTGTTTAAAACCGATTGAAACGCAGCGTGGACGAGGGTATAGGTTTAGCATTCCTCGTGACACACCGACTTAGCTTAAGCTTAGAATTAACGTGTATTCACTACGCCGCCGTCTACTAATAATCGCCACACTGCTGCTGCTATTGTTTCTTGGCACGATGGGTGTGGCCCTAAACCGTGCTTTTGAGCGTAGCGTTTTGAGTAACGCTGAAGATAACTTACGCAATCAAATTTTGCTGCTGATCGCCAATATCGAGGTGGTAGACGGAAAAGTCGAGGTTCCAGAAGCCTTGCCTGAACCTCGTCTTGGGCAAATGGATTCTAGCTTGTTCGCGCAGGTCACGGTTAAGGGGCAAGGTGTGGTTTGGCGATCTCCTTCACTGCTCGATAGAAAATTACCGATATTGACTAATGGCTTAGGGGAATTTTCTTTCCACCATGAGTTTGAATGGCCTCGACAAGCACCTAGTTACGCCACCTCACTCGGGATTGAATGGGAAACCGAACAAGGTGACTTTCCGTTTGTAGTTCAGGTTGCCGAATATTCAGCTTTTTATACCAAGCGATTGTCACGGTACCAGCGTCAGGTAGGCCTATGGTTGTTGGTTTTTGGAGGCGCATTAATAGCGTTACTGCTTGCCTTACTTAGCTGGGCGCTAAAGCCCTTGCATAGAGTGACTCAGCAGGTTGGCGAAATAGAAGAGGGTTACCGCCAACGATTTGATGAGAATTATCCATTAGAAGTGAGTCGCTTAACCAAGAACCTTAATCAATTACTTAACTTCGATGAGCAGCGAATTACCCGCCAGAAAGAAGTTCTCGGTAATTTGGCACATAGCCTGAAAACCCCGATTGCGGTATTAAATGGTTTGCGTTATTCGGCCGAAATTGACGACGAAGCCAGGCGCCAAATTGCCGCTATGCAGACGATTATTGATTATCAATTACAGAGTGCTTCGACCGTTGGGCGCAGACGTTTTGCCAAACCAATTGAAATTAAAGCGCAAACTGAACAGATCGTCAACACGCTGCAAAAATTGCATGCCGAAAAAAATATTACATGTCAGCTTTCAATGCGATCAGACACGGTGTTTTACGGTGACCAAGGCGACTGGATGGAATTATGTGGCAACCTGCTCGATAACGCTTTCAAATGGACTGCGTCGCAAGTGAGGGTCACGGTCGAGAATTCTCGGCTTGATGATAAGGAGTCTCACCGCCAGGCTTTAACACTTATTGTCGAAGATGATGGCGCTGGCATAGACGGTAACCTCAAAGAAACTATTTCAACGCGCGGAGTGCGCCTTGATAGCCAAACGCCTGGGCATGGTTTAGGCTTGCACATAGTCAAAGGAATTGTAGAAGCCTATAACGGCGACTTTTTGATTGAGGACGCAGATTTTAACGCCGACAACCGTCAGGGTAAAGGCGTAAGGTCGAGGGCAGGCACAAGATTTACAATCAATCTCAATTAGTTTTCAGAATTTTAGACCTTGAGTTTTATGTGCTAATAACGACAATTGACATTAGATGCCGCCAACTCGGATTAACAAGCATTCAAGTGGATTTGAATAAAGAGCCATCAGCGGAATTCAGGTAAAGAGCCATCAGCGGATTTAAATAAAGAGCCATCAGCGGAATTTAACTAAAGAGCCATCAAGGTTTTAAATGAAAGCGTCTACAACGAGACCAAAAAATTTTAGAAGAGTTCCTTTCTCAGTTTCTAAGGGGCGAGCCGCACCCAGTAAGATAGGGGTAGGGGCATGCTAGATGCGGCTCGGTCTTAAAAGAGGTTTGCGCGAAACCTCGAGTGCTAATCTGTCACATTGGAGACACTAAATCAATAGTAAATTTACAAATGACACTTACTTTGTCAAGTAAGTGTCATAGAGCTGGATTATGAGCCTATTCATAACGCCGGTAAATATTGATTATCGATGTTAAATGACACTGGGAAAACTAATCTGCTATTAACCTGCAGGCCTAGCTGCTATAAAATCAGACTCAGTATATTTACTAATCAATTAACGAGATGTTTATGGCTATTTCTTCAGTATTTAACAATCTACAGTTACCGGTCATTGCGGCCCCCATGTTTATTCTTTCTAGCAAAGAAATGGTAATAGAGCAATGTAAAGCGGGCATTATTGGCTCGTTTCCGGCGTTAAATGCTCGTGGCGAAGGCGAGTTTGAAAAGTGGCTAAAAGAAATTATTGAAGAACTAGACCGTTATAATCAAGCTAATCCAGACTCACCTGCGGCACCGTTTGCGGTTAATCAAATCGTATTCAAAACTAATGCACGCTTGCATGAGGACATGGATCTGTGCGTTAAATACAAGGTGCCTATTATCATTACCTCGCTGGGCGCGAATGAAGATGTTAATTCAGCGGCACATTCCTACGGCGGATTAGTCATGCATGATGTAATTAATCAACGTTTTGCGCGAAAGGCGATTGAAAAGGGCGCCGACGGTTTGATCGCTGTGGCGGCTGGCGCTGGTGGACATGCTGGGGCGTTGTCGCCGTTTGCGATTATCCAAGAAACGCGCGAATGGTTTGACGGGCCGCTGGCGTTGTCGGGCTGTATCGCAACCGGTGATTCGGTATTAGCCGCCACCGCCATGGGCGCTGATTTTGCTTACATAGGCTCAGCTTTTATAGCGACTAAAGAAGCAAACGCCGCACAAGCCTACAAGCAGATGGTGGTCGACAGTGACGCAAATGACATTGTCTATTCTGATTATTTCACCGGTGTTGGCGGTAACTATTTAGGCCCAAGTATCGCTGCAACAGGAATGGACCCAAGCAACTTACCGAAGGGCGATATAGCGGCGATGCAAAAATTGACCGATCAAGATTCAGATGCCAAAGCGTGGAAAGACATCTGGGGGTGTGGTCAAGGAATTGGCGCGGTCGATGAAATTCTGTCTGTTTCAGATCGAGTATCACAATTAAAGTTGGAATATGCCGCGGCAAAACAAAGAATTAACGGTTAGCCAGCGTATGCGTCTATGAATATGGGCGCATTTTTATTACTATCGGCGATCTTAAATCATCGCTGTAATTCTCGTCGATTCATTAACTTGATAGATGAAACTAGCAGGCAACGCAACAGTTAAGAAAGGAGCATGTATGAAATTAGTTACCGCTATCATTCGACCATTTAAATTGGACGATGTTAAAGACGCGCTATCGGCCATTGGGGTTATGGGTATGACTGTATCGGAAGTAAAAGGGTTTGGTCGTCAGAAGGGCCATACCGAAATCTATCGCGGCGCTGAGTACGCAATTGACTTTATTCCGAAAACAAAAATTGAAGTCGCCGTTGCCGATGACGTATTAGACAAAGTTATCGATGCGATTGTTGAATCAGCCAAAGGCAATAAAGTTGGCGATGGCAAAATATTCGTCACTGCGCTGGATAATGTCGTTCGAATCCGCACCGGTGAGACAGGCGCTGAGGCCATTTAAGAGCTGAGGCCATTAAAGCTTCGAGGCGATTTAATAAAAGATTTCCCAACCTCCCTTGGTTGCCTGGGGTCTAGGTCTGGTAATTAGAGTCGGTGACCACACCGATCAAAAGTTAAGGAACGTAAAATGAAATTTCACACCCCGTTAGCCGCGGCGCTGATAAGTTTGGTACTGCCGTCTGTCGCATTGGCTCAAGAGATTGATACCGGAGATACGGCCTGGATGTTGACGTCGTCGGCACTTGTTCTGTTCATGTTGCTACCTGGGCTGTCGTTATTTTATGCCGGTTTGGTGCGCAGCAAAAACGTGTTGTCGGTGTTAATGCAGTGTTTCGCGATTGCGTGTGCGATGTCATTACTCTGGTTTGCGGTTGGCTACAGTCTGGTTTTTAGTGGAGAAGGAGCGTGGATTGGTAATTTAGACAAAGCATTCTTATCTGGCATCACCTACAACTCTATGACAGGCACCATTCCAGAGTCGGTTTTTGTGGTGTTCCAGATGACATTCATAATGATTACTCCCGCTCTATTTGTTGGCGGCTTTGCCGAACGAATGAATTTCGCGGCGTTGCTCATGTTTTCGGTACTTTGGGGGCTAGTGGTCTATATCCCAGTTGCCCATTGGGTATGGGGCGGGGGTTGGCTAGCCGATAAAGGTTTGCTTGATTTTGCTGGTGGTACAGTGGTACATGTGACGGCGGGTGTCAGCGCATTGGTAGCGGCATTAGTGCTTGGAAATCGCAAAGGGTTTCAGCAAACCCCGATAACACCACACAGCCTAACCTTAACCGTAGTCGGAGCAGGTATGCTTTGGTTTGGTTGGTTTGGCTTTAACGGCGGGTCATCGCTTGGCGCTAATGGCGCTGCGGGCATGGCAATGTTGGTGACTCATTTGAGCGCGGCTGCAGGCTCTCTGGCATGGATGGCTATAGAATGGATGCGTTTTCGTAAACCGAGCGTGCTTGGTATTGTCACTGGCATGGTTGCCGGTTTGGGCACCATAACGCCAGCGTCCGGTTTTGTTGGTCCCATTGGCGGAGTGGTTGTTGGTTTGTGTGGCGGCACGGTTTGTTACTTTGCTACTCAGTTGATTCGCAATGGTCTGAAAATTGATGATTCTCTCGATGTATTTCCGGTGCATGGTGTTGGCGGAGCCTTGGGTACGATTTTAGCCGCGTTTTTTGTTTCTGCCGCTTACGGCGGCGCAGGCTATGTGGAGGGTATGGCATTCGGCAGCCAACTAAGCATTCAGGTGATAGGTGTCTTGGCAACCGGTGTTTATGCGGGGATTGTATCTTACGTATTGCTAAAATTGATTGGCTTAATCACTCCTTTAAGAGTCGATGTAGACACTGAGCATCAGGGTTTAGACGTAGCTCAGCATGGTGAAAAAGGCTACAATATGTAGTCGCTTTTGATCTTCTATTACGTTATTTATTGTACATGAGGCCGGTGTTAGCTGGCCTCGTTTTTAGCGGCAGGT
>JAESTB010000410.1 GCA_016763815.1 Arenicella sp. | reverse complement strand
TTGCCTCGAGCCTTAAGCAGTCAAGTTGGCGCTCAAGGCGGCGCTAAGGTCGACTCCCAATACACACCTCTACTGCCATTTGCCGGCCTGCTTGCTGGAGGTAAAACCACGGCGCCAGCATTGGTTAATATTCTCTCGACATTACTCGATGCTAAGGTCAGATTATCATCCGGCGTTGGTGCTTTTATACCACTCGACGCGTCGGTTCAAGCACGTCTTGTCTCTTCGCCAGGACAAGCGCCGATGGCGGGATTACCACAACGGTTGGGCGATAAGGTTTCGCTTGGTGGGCGTATATGGAACCAGTCATATGCTATCGAGCTCGAGATCGGGCCGGTCAATTGGGAGACCGCAAATAGTTGGGTGCCTGGCAATGAGGCCTACGCCAAATTTGTCGATCTACTTCTCTATACCACCAATGGACAATGGCAATTAGACACGGTTATCAAGGTGGATAATTCGACCATTCCGATCAGCCGACTAAATCAGACAACACGGCTGGGTTTTAATAGCTGGCTGAAGACACAAGAAGGGGGAGAGGCGATTAGCCTTACCCGTCGTACAATCAAACCTAGCCATTTTCACTAAGTTGTATTTATGACTAACGCTGACTTCATTCAAGCCAAAACGCCAATACAAGACGTTAACTATGGCGGTGATATTAAGCCGCCACGTACATCATTGGATTTCGTTATCCGGCAGGACGGTAGCGATCTTGATGACAGTCTTATTCGCATCGAGTCGTTCTCTGGCCAAGATAGTGTCGCTCAGTTGTTTGAATACCAAATTAGCTTCAGGGCCAATGACTTACTAAACTCTGAAAGTGGAAGCGCGGACCTTGATTTTAACAAAATTGTTGGTAGCCCCGCGACGGTTCGATTGGGCCTCCCAGAAGGCCGCTTTGTTGGCAGTTACCCAGATCCTGCCTATGTGAGTTTTTTTAACGGGATTATTGCGGATATTAGTCTGCAACAGTCAGGCTCGTATAGCTGTACTTTGCGCCCAGCGTTGTGGCGGCTTACCTTGGTCAACGACTATCGTCAATTTTCGCAAATGACTATCAAAGAAGTAATTGAGGATATCGTTAAAACTAAATGGGGGCTTGCGTGCGATCTTGAAGGGCTAGGAAGCTTGGCGACATACCGAGTGCAAGATTGGATGCAAATGGGAGAGACCGATTGGGGTTTTGTGCAGAGCTTGTTACATAAGGTTGGTGGTTATTTCTATTTTATTCATGACGACGTTAGTCATACGGTTGTGTTCGCTAATAACCCAGCCACTAATCCCTATTACATAAACTTGCCGCCCGCAGGTTCGACCGACACAAATGACATTCTGCCAATCTACTACACGTTTAGTAAATTGCAGTCGTTCGATGAGGACGACTATTTGATCTCGTTTAGTTACCAGCAAAAATTAGTAGCGCCCGGCACTCGCAACGTGTTGGGTGAGCCTCAATCGGCATGGGAAGACAACGCTCCCGCGGCGTTACATAGCTATGTTGATGGCGGCGATGATAGTAAATTATTTCAACGGTATCGAATTTTTCAGTACGGCTCATCGCAAAAATTGGTCTCATCGCTTAACTCCGAAGATTCATGGTCGGTGGAATCGCAAGGCTATAGATTGACAGGCCAATGTAGCAGTGCAAAGTTCAAGGCGGGGCATGTATTCGAGACAAGGCTTGCAAAAGATGATTGTGATCGCACCGACGTATGTCTGATGCGCCCTGAGCTTAATGGTCAAAAATTCGTAATATTAAATGTAACTCACCAAGCGAATGTGGATGGCAGTTATTCGAACAATTTCACCGCAGCGCCAGCGAACGGCAATGCGCATGAGCTAGACCCTTCGTCAACTCATGTCGGCAGCATGCTGGGGCGAGTTGTTGACAAAAATAGTCAGCGCTCAGACTATCGCAATCACTGGATGCTAAACAAAGGTAAGCCGAATTTCGACCCAGAAGTGAAGACATTCTATTACGACGACGGGACACCTTTTACTGCCCTAGGCGTATACGTTGACTTTCCAGGGCTAAATGTCTCTGATGGGCCGATTTGGATAAAGCTGTCAGAGACCATGACCACCATTCCTGAAGCAGGGGTAACCGTAATGGTGGACCGCTCGCGTGATGACACCGATGTACCGCAAATCAGTTTCATCGTAGAGGCCAAAGGTAGTAAAACTATTATGCCCAATGGCGCTATGGAAAATACTAGAGTTGGCGATGACTACTCTACAAGTTATGGCGACAGCAGAAATATAAGTTATGGAGCCGACTCGATACCAAACCTTGATGCCGCGATCAGCAAAATTGATGGCGAGTATGCAAGCGGGGCGTTTAAATCGGCATCGTATTCGATCGGCGGTGGTTACAGTTATTCGGCGTCAAATAATGGCAAGGCCGGAACACTTTCAAAGAGCTACTCGGAAGGTAATACCTATAATCAGTCCTATGCTAATGAAACGACGAACCATTCAGAGGTGGGCTCGAGTAAGAGCTACTCGAAAGTGGGTGTAAATGATGACGAATCGCACGTAGGAACGACAAAGAGTAAGTCCTATGTGGATAGTGCTGATAGCCACTCTGAGGTTGGTAGCAACAAAAGTTACTCGAAGGTAGATTCAACTAATGATGAATCTCATACTGGAACCACGACCAGTAAGTCTTACGTAGAGAGCAGCGATAGCCACTCTGAGGTTAGTACTAGCAAAAGTTACTCAAAAGTGGGTTCGACCAATGATGAATCTCATGTGGCAACGAGTGTAAGAACCTCGACTATGGGTGCCAGTACTGACTCGAGCGCAATTGGTGTATCTAACTCAAATAGCGTAATCGGGGCATCTAATAGCAACTCGGTTGTTGGCGCAAACGTGTCATTGAGTGCGGTTGGACTATCTGTGGATGTAAGTGCATCGGGCGGCACCATCAGGACTACCAATAGTTTAGGCTTGCTCAGTGTTGCATACGAGGACGGCGTCGACGTCAATAGTGCACCTGCCAAGGCGAAAGCGTGGGTTAATGGGCTTGAGGCCTACATAATTACTATGGAGGCTAAAATTTAGTAATATGCAGATCATTAAGCCTACATTATTAAGCCTTTTACATAGACCTTTACTTCAGGCTGGAAAGTATCACCTTGTGGTCTCGCCACTGCTTTGGTTTTCGCTGTCTAATGCAGAAGAAATAGTTCCAGAACAAGAGGGCTGGAAACGCATGATGGCAAGTCTTGCGACGGGTGAAACGTTTGATGTTGGGACACCAAAAAGCAACGCAGAGGCCTTAGTAAGCGGTAGAGCATATCCTCCTGTGGACCAGCGGCTCACCTCTATGCAGGTTGGCTTTGAGATCGAAGGTAAAGTGTCAAAATATGTTGATGTTCATGGTGATCAGTATTGGGTTAAGACAAACAACGGCTGGAAACTGTCCGCTACTGAGCCTCTCAACGCGTTGGAGATGACGTGGGGCAATTCCTTTGGTGGTGATGGCTTTGTTGATAACCCATTGGGAAAAGGTTTTTATGACACCGACAAAATTAACCAAATCGATCACATCGCCGTACCAAATATTAGATCAAAAAACGAAATTTATGATCGCCTGAATAATAATCATCGGCCAATAGGGTTTGGCCCGATCGATATCATGCGACCCGTTCGTCAGAAGCGCGCAGGAACTTATGACGAGCAATGGCTCGAGCAGGGCTACCCTGGTTTGGCTGCTGATCATGACCCTGCTATTTATAATGTCGCTCAGACCGATCAATGGGCCGAATCTTATTTTTGTGGTGACGAGAATTATGAAATTCATGGTATGAGCTCAACTGAGGCGGTACTCAAAGGCAAGCTGCCAGCCATGAAATGTCGAGCCTTTATTCAAACAAGTAGTGGAAAAACTAATGAGTTACAAGAAGTTAGCACCCATATCGACACCGTTTGGTTTTTTCCTGAGCAAGATATTGGGCTAATAATTAGCCGCGGAACCGTTGAGATTGAAGACAGTGATGGCCTCGATGTGCAATTACTGATGACTGCGTTTGAGCGCATGGGAGATGAACCTAGAACGATTAAGCACTACCAAAATGTGCACCGATTGCGAACCGATCCCGAGACTGCGGTGGCACAACTAATGAATGAATCGCAATTGGTGCCAAACAAAACAGCAGAACAAGTGCAACGCTATCAGACTGAGATCGAAAATGCCCGAAAGGTCAGAAAAGATCGAATTAAAAAGCACTTGGACGACATCGAGGCTAATCACAACGTCGATTCATCAGGCACTAAAGCTCTCTCACTTCCAGCCCAAGATGTTGACATACTCGATCTTGACAGCTTGCCGATTATTTCTCCTGAAGCGATTGCGCGGGGTGATATCGATCTAACTGACGCTATAGCCGGATTAAAAAAAATGGCTGATGATTGTAAATCCGAAGGAGATAAAGCGCTGACTCAGTTGGATCAAGTGGATCACAGTAATGCCTCCCTGAAAAGTACAAAAGCAGCACAAAGTCTGGCACAACTTGAAGGCCAGCTCAGCGCCCGATTTGAACCAATTCA
>JAESTB010000409.1 GCA_016763815.1 Arenicella sp. | reverse complement strand
CTCATTAGCAATCGAAATTGTCGATAAAACCTCAGGTATTAGTGCCGGCATAACGGGGTCGCAAGTCCAAGCTCCTGTCAATTCTCTTTCACGACCGTTGTTCGGTGACGCCAATACCAGTCGAGTCATCACAACACAAAATACGCCGGACCCATTTGCGCATTCACTTTATCGCAGAGCTTATAATTTGAGGCATCGAGACAAAAGCCAAGCCATTACCTACCTGCAGCAAGCGTTGGAAAAATCGAATACAGAAAATTTGACGGGCAAGATTAAGTCGCTTCTAAAGAAAACTACTTATGAGCTAGATAGGGCAAATGGGCAATGAAGACCATTATGCAAAAGAAGCGAACGCTGGTGGCATTCAAGCAATATCCAAGACGGGTAGCGGCAAGTGTGTTATTTCTTTTTATCACAGGTTGCGCAACCGTTGACAATGCGCCAATCAATCCGATTCCGACATCCAAGATAGCCGAGTTTGCGACCCAAGATCCAATCGAACTTTTAGTTATTGGCAAACGCGCCTACAACTCGAAACGCTTTGACTTAGCCGAACGAGCCCTTCTTGAATCCATCAAACTATCACCCAGTGTAATCGACGCGCACCTATATCTAGGTAACTTATATTTTCTAAGCGATCGATATGATTTGAGCCGAGACCAATACGCCAAGGCCTTGCGGTTAAATAAATCTAATCTAATTGCAACTAATAATACCATGCTGATCGACCTACGGCAGGCCGAGAAATCACTGGGTTTACTCGAGAACGTATTGCAGGTGCATAGTAAAGACTATGAGCACGTACAAAGCTTACTGGCGGCAATTCAGGTATTTTTAAAACCGGGTCAGAAGGCTGTAAAATCCGTTACCGACGACAACAGAGCAACTTTGATCGAAAAATCAGCGCTTCAAAAATCAGAGCTCACAAGGTCAGGAAACTTAACCGCGGAGACAGTCTCAAGCGCAGCCATGGTAGATGATGGCATCAGTGAATGAATGTCACTTAGTATGAATATATCAATTAACGGGCATGAAATTGAACGAGTAAAACACGCTCAGCATTGGCGTCAGCGACTAGTTGGGCTACTCACAACTAGCGAATCATCCTTCACTGGGATAGTCATTGACCCCTGTAATTCAATACACACCATTGGTATGCGCTATCCGATTGATGTTGTTTTTGCTGACAGTGATCACGTAGTAGTAAGAGTCTTCAAAAATGTTCGTCCATTCAAATTTTGTTTGGGTGGTCGCAACGCTCGCTACACTGTAGAGCTCCCAACGGGAAGCATAGAAAAATATGACATAAACGCTGGAAACAGTTTTCAACTCAACGTGAACGACTAGGAACGGAAGCTATGAATATGTTGATATCAAAAATTAGATCGCCAAAACGCCAACGTGGTGCAGCAATGGTCGAATGGTTTGTTGTGGCTCTGCCGTTATTCATACTATTGGGGCTAGGCTCATATCAGTGGATTGTGATTTACGAGGCCAAAGCAACGCTTAATCACGCGGCGTTTATGGCCGCTCGTAAAGGCAGCCTTCACAATGGAGATATTCGCAAAATCGAGGGCGCGTTAGCCGAATATATGGCCCCGCTCTATGCACCTGAATCTGGCAACACTATTGACCTCGCCGCCCGCACTGGCGTATTACCAAATGGCAACTGCGTTCCAATTCCGCATATACCCGGCACCGACGAAGTTATAAGAATAACCTGCCATGACGTCACCGAACACAGCCGAATTCGAATCCTGAACCCCACTAAGGAGGCATTCGATGACTTCGCCGGAGAGGTTGTCGGGCTGAGCACTGATGCCATCCCTAACGTCGATTTGAATCATCGCAGCACTCAAATTGGGGCCAGTAGTGGTGTCAACATACAAGATGCTAATCTACTAAAAATTGAAGTCGTGTACGGCCTTAGGCTTAACGTACCGTTTGTAAGCTGGGTATTCCCGGTCATCATGCGCCGCTACTCTGTGCTTGGAAGCTTGGAAGATACGCTCCTGTCTCAAAATCGCGTCCCCATTCGCACTAGTAGTATTGTTAGAATGCAAACACCGGCAATCGATAATTCAGCCGTCGTAACGCGAGACGTTGCGGAAGGCATTGTCGATGAGCTTGAAGTAGCTAGTGTGGCCAGAGAGGACTTCCCTGTACGCCCATGGTGTGGCCCAACGGGTTCGTGTGACACCGAACCCGTATGTAACGGGTGCTCATGCGGCAGCTAAGCCACTGCAAGTATAAAGCCTCATTTAAGCAGTAAAATCAGCATAATTTGAAGTTCGTCGGTCAATGTGCTGTCGCGTAAAATTGATAATACCGACTAATGATCAATCTAATGACGAACAATCACAACATTCATTCTGGCCGCTGAGGTTTGGCAAACTTACCCCACACAAGAGTGTGCAAGCGGCAGCCCCACACAGCAATCGTTTAGTTGCACTCTGAAACAATTCTTTATCACTGGCTAACCGTGTCTGCCACCACCAGCCTGTAATTCGCTATCGTGCACCCACTTCATGCGACATATCTATTGTCTATTCTGTTTAGCATGGATATTATGTATGCACATATTATAATTAGATTAGTTTAGTTTAATGGCAACTACAATTTTCGCGAAGCAAGCTCTAACCGCGTCAGGTTGGCAAGAAAATATCGCGTTGAGTATCGACGGTAACGGACGTATTTCTGATATTTCTGCTGCCACTGGCAATGAAGACTCAAACGTGGGCATTCTATTACCAGCCCTTTCAAACCTTCATAGTCACACTTTTCAAAGAGCCATGGCTGGACTAGCGGAGCAAAGAGGATCAAACCCAATTGATGATTTTTGGAGCTGGCGGAAAGTCATGTATCGCTTTCTGGAAATTCTATCGCCAGAAGATATCGAGGTTATTGCCGCACAGGTGCAAATGGAAATGCTGGAATCCGGTTACGCAGCGTCAGCTGAATTTCACTATTTGCATCACAATCATAATGGCGCTCACTACGACAACATCGGCGAGCTCTCAGAAAGATTGTTTCAAGCCTCACTGCAATCCGGCATTGGTTATACCCACCTACCGGTGCTTTATATCCGTGGAGGCTTAGATGATCGCGAGCTACAAGGAGGCCAACGCCGATTTGCCTGTGATTTAGACCAGTTCGAAAAGCTCTTTACCTCTCTCAGCTCGTCCATGGCTGAGTTGCCAAACGACACGGTCTTAGGTGTCGCTCCGCATTCGCTTAGAGCCGTATCAAAAGAAGGCCTGATCATGGCCAGTCGCTTAGACAACAATACGCCTATACATATTCATATCTCCGAACAGCAAAGTGAGGTAAACGACGTTGTTCACGCCTTAGGTTCAAGACCTATTCGTTGGCTCTTGGACAACCTCGACGTTGATGAGCGTTGGTGCCTTATTCACGCCACACATACCGAACCATCAGAGTTAACCGACTTTGCCAACTCTGGCGCGGTTGCCGGGCTATGCCCGATAACCGAAGCGAATCTCGGCGATGGTATTTTTGATGCGCTCACGTTCGTTCAACATGGCGGTCGATATGGCGTTGGTTCCGACTCAAACGTCAAGATTGGGCTCAGTGAAGAATTGCGCATGCTTGAAGTATCTCAACGCTTACGCGACCAACGGCGAGTAGTGCTCAGCAGTGAGGAGATGCCATCCAACGGTCGTTTTCTCTACTCGCACGCCGCTATGGGTGGCGCTCAAGCACTGGCGAGGGATTCCGGCCGTATTGAAGTAGGCGCGCTGGCCGACTTGGTGGCTCTCAACGATCAACATTACTCGATTGCAGCACTGTCAAACGACACTGTTTTAGATGCATGGATCTTCGCCTGCGACGATGATATCGTCAGCGATGTTTGGGCCGCCGGTAGACACATGGTTCGTGATGGACAGCATGTTCTGCGCGATGTTATTAGCAATAAATTCCTGCATACGATAAAACGATTACGCCAGCAACTATAATACTAACACTGTGGTGATATTAAAATTAAGGTACTAGAACTATGACAGTTAACTCACACCACGATATCAGACAAGCCCTAAGAGGCCGGATTGAGTCAGGCGAGTGGCAACTCGGCGCATTAATCCCAGGTGAAATGGCGCTCGCGGATGAATACGGCTGTGCGCGCACCACCATAAACAGAGCCTTGCAAACTCTGGCCAATGACGGCCTAGTGATACGCAAACGCAAAGGCGGAACCAGAGTATGTGAAATGCCAGTGCGCCAGGCAAAATTTGAAATACCGATTTTGCGCGAGCAAGTTG
>JAESTB010000408.1 GCA_016763815.1 Arenicella sp. | reverse complement strand
TAACCGCCACCGGAGGCCCGAAGGAAATCATCTTGCCAAATATAACCGGGCAAATAATCCACCAGGATGATAGTGCGGATTGGCTGTCGATGATTGAACAATATAGAGTGATAAAGGGCTCGCAGCCCGAAACTTGGAGTAAATTGGGTAAGCGGTGCTCAGAGCATGTACACAAGCAGAATAGTTGGCAGCCGGTGTTTGATGCTGTGCTCGGGACGAATGTGCTCGGGACGAATGTGCGGGATAATAACTGTCGATCACGCAAGGGAAGTAATTCCAGCCAGTCGCCTATCAGTCATGAGCTTGATAACGTAGCCTAACTATCAGCAACCAGCCGCTTATAGATCACAATGAACTCGACCAAAACAAAAAATCGTTACTACCTAATGCGCCATGGTGAAAGTGTGGCTAACGTCAAGGGCCTCATCGTCAGCTCTCCAGAGAATGCTCTGAGCGGTTTCGGGCTGACTAACCACGGCTCACAACAGGTGACGCAAGCGGCACTGAATACGCGTTTAGACAGAGAAACCATCATTGTAAGCTCTGACTATCGCCGAGCCCTAGAGACAGCCGAAATTGTCAAAAGCGTAATCGATGCTATATCACCGATATCCATCGATAATCGGCTACGAGAACGAGACTTTGGGGCCTATGAACTTCAGGACCACGGACACTATCAAGAAATATGGCAGCACGATGTAAACCACCCTGGCGAATCAAAAAGCTCAGTCGAATCGGTAATAGATACCTTAACTCGGGGTTTAGATGTTATAGCATCACTTGATCAAGAGTATCAGGATAAATCAATACTATTGGTCGGCCACGGCGATGTGCTACAAATGCTTATGGCACACCATCACAACATTAACCCACGCTTTCATCGAAGCTTAAGTTGTATGGGTAATGCTGACATCAGGTCTCTAACAAAACTAACATTGATTCCCAGATAATCGGCATAACTATTAGTCATTTCGGTGTCGAGACTACATTGGCTACACTATGATTAATAAATAGGACTCAAAAATCGAATGAGTTTGCATAAAATTACCCTTGCCCGCCCTAGTTCAGAATGAGTCGAGGTTGATTTACTTGAGATTATAGCTTTTTAGACTGAAGCTTTTAGGATTAGAGTTTTTTGAGGTTAGAGCCGCCGCGCCGTTGTTTCGTAAACGTTTTTGCGGTTCTGTCCTGAAAAAACTTTTTAGGAACCTCAAATGCAAACTTCTTTAGAACAACAGACGATGCCACATTTAGTGGTCGTCGGCGGTGGCGCGGGCGGGCTAGAATTAGTCACCGCACTTGGACGAAAACTTGGCCGCAAAGGAAAAGCCAAGATAACCTTAATTGATAAACATCGAATACATATCTGGAAACCTTTGTTACATGAAGTAGCCACGGGCTCTCTGGACACGGAGATTGATGCTGTTGTCTACCGCGCTCATGCTGCGAGGCATGGTTACCAATTTCAGTTGGGCGCGGTCAGTGGCATCAACCGCGCTAAAAACGAAATTATCATAGACCCCATACTCGATGACTCAGGCAATATTATCGTTGATGCTAGAACTCTACAGTACGATCGTTTGATACTTGCCATTGGCAGCGTTAGTAACGATTTCGGCACTCCAGGAGTAAGTAAATATTGCAATATGCTCGATTCCAACGAGCAAGCGCAGAAGTTTCAAAAAACCTTACTAAATCAATTTCTCAAGAACGGCCAAGAGAACGGCAATCAAGTCAGCCCTACTCGCTTGGCGATTGTCGGCGCTGGGGCAACCGGTGTCGAGCTATCGGCTGAACTACATCATGTGGTCGAGGTGTTGAGTGTTTATGACTTCGATAAAAAGAACGAGCGGTTATCAATAAACCTAATCGAAGCGGGCCCGCGTATTCTGCCGGTACTGCCCGAACGGATTGCCGAATCGGCAAGCGAAGAATTAGAAAAATTGGGCGTTGAAATTCGCACCAATACTCGTATTACTAAGGTAGTCAGCGAAGGCTTTATCGATGCCGACAACAATCTCATACCGGCTGATTTAATGGTCTGGGCTGCCGGTGTAAAAGTGCAATCATGGGTCGTCGATACTGGCCTTGAAGTAAACAGCATCAATCAGGTTGAATGCATGCCAAGCCTGAAGTCCAAGACCGATGACTCAGTTTATGTTATCGGCGATTGCGGCTCGATACCATGAGTGATGGCACTCGGGTTCCGCCGCGAGCTCAATCAGCCCATCAAATGGCCAGCGCAGTGGCGAAAAACATTCAGCGCGAATTAAAGGGCGTTGCCTTACTCGACTTCAAATACACCGACTATGGCTCGTTAGTGAATTTGAGCCGCTTCTCAACCGTTGGAAGCCTGATGGGCAACCTAATGAAAGGCAGCATGTTTGTTGAGGGAAGAATCGCGCGGGTGATGTATCTATCGCTCTACCGAATGCACCAGTTAGCCATTCACGGCTGGTGGAAAGGCCCGTTTATTATTGCATTGAGTCGTATATCGAAAATAATACGCCCGAAGATAAAGCTGCACTAATATAAAACTTGCACTAGGCCTGCGACAAGAAGGCCGCGAATTTGATGGCGCGTTCAATGCACGCCGTCAATTTGCAGCCTATCTGTTTTCGGGTTTTACTAATGTTAAGGTTGCGGAAAATGCTGAAATTTCTGCAATTGAAAACTCGCTGTGCACGCGCAAACTAGAGGCCGGTTGATGAGCTAAGCTGAGCCCCGTTTTATGCTCCACTTTTGGGCGAAACGGTCGCGAGGCAAAGCCACCACCGCAGTTGGGGGGACCTGCCGGATAATAAATTTCACTAGTGCGAAAGCGCCACTTTGGTCCATTTTTCCGTTTATTTTCGAGCAATGGAACAACCATTACCTCTCAAATAAACAAAAAACTAGCCTCCCCGAAGGGCGAGCTAGCGAGTTGTACCACTTTCTCCTGACGCAAATCATTATCCGACAGGCCCATTACTTAAAATAGTCTCAACGCAATTACTACAAAATGTGCATTCATAAGTACAGATGCGGGCATCGCTAGCGCTTGGCGGTAAATCCTTATCACAATACTCACAGTTCGGGCGAAGTTCTAACATGTCATGCTCCTCTTAACGTGCATTAATAAGTTTACCGGCTGCTCAGTGATTAAACCTCTAAGTGGAACCCTTCATCAAGCCAACCAGTGACTCCACCGATCATCTTCTTAACCGGCCTACCAAGTTTAGCCAGTTTCAGCGCGGCTTTATCGGCGCCGTTACAATGTGGGCCCGCGCAATAGACCACAAATAAGGTCTCTTGATCATACTCAGCGAGTCGGCCTTGATTCATCTGGCTATGCGGTAAACAAAGCGCTCCAATTACATGGCCTTGGTCAAAATGACTTTGTGCTCGGACATCTAGTAACACAAAATCTTTAGTCTCGTTTATGCTTGCGTGGTGAACGTCCCAGCAATCAGTTTCGAAGGTTAACAATGCGTTAAAGTGTGTAAGCGTAATATTAGACTCGGCGGCTTTTGGTCGAGATACGGCGGATGACATAATACGATTCTCTATAGTGTTTGAAGAAACATCATTATAAGTAGGTCAAACATAATTGAAATTGGCTTAAAAGACAGTTATCGTTGATTTTCAGCCATTATGTGTAATTAACTCATCATATGAAACAAGTCGCAATTCTTTCGTATCAAGGCACAGCCTTGTTCGAGCTAGGCTGCGCCGTCGAGCTGTTTGGCTTGCGACGCCCAGAATTTGATAGCTGGTACTCAACTGAGGTGGTGACGTTTGACTGCGGCTTGCTAGGGTCGACTTGTGGCGTGAGTTTGGGTGTGAAAAAGATTAGCTCGCTTGAGCTCTACGATATGTTGGTAGTGCCTTCATGGCCTACAGAAAAAGGTGATATCGAACCAATGCTAGCAAAGCAAATTCGGCAATTTCAACAATCGTCCAAAACAATCATCAGCTTTTGCTCGGGCGCATTCTTATTAGCCGAATTAGGCGTGCTTGATCAACGTAAGGCCACAACTCATTGGCGCTACGCCGAATTATTCAAACAGCGCTTTAAGCAGCTCAGCTATATTGACGATGTGCTCTATATCTTCGAGCACAACATAGGGTGTTCTGCTGGCAGTGCTGCGGCAATCGATCTCGGTTTAGAGGTAATACGTCGCGACTATGGCAGTAATATAGCTAAGCAAGTGGCCCGACGGCTGGTTATGGCTCCGCACCGAAAAGGTGGGCAATCTCAGTACGTTGAGACACCATTACTGGAAAGCTCCTCGGTTTTCGACGCCGCCTTACGCTGGGCGCTAAGCAATTTAGCATCAGAAATCACCATTAACGATTTAGCAACGCGATCTAACATGTCACGCCGAACCTTCGACCGACGTTTTCGCAATACACATGGCTGCAGCGCCAAACAATGGATCACCACACAACGCATCAACCTAGCTAGGGCCGCGCTAGAGCAAAACCAACTTTCAGTAGAACGGATCGCACAAGCAAGCGGCTTTGAAAATGCCAATGTGCTACGTCACCATTTTCGAAACAACTTGGGCGTATCACCAAGACAGTATCGCGACCAATTTAGCTCACTGACAAATCACTCAGGCTGAGATATTATCGGGCGATAACAATAAAAACTGTAATGGAGAGAAAATGTCCGAATCAGCTGTGAAAACTCATCATCGAGCGTGCCACTTATGCGAAGCAATATGCGGCCTAGAAATCAAAACGCAGGGCGACGAAATTCTCTCTATTAAAGGCGATAAAGCGGACCCAATCAGCAAAGGGTTTATCTGCCCAAAAGCCACCGCCATTGCTGACATCCATAATGACCCCGATCGTCTGCGCAAGCCGGTTAAGCGTGTTGGTCAAGATTGGATCGAGATTTCTTGGCAAGAGGCGATTAACACCACCGCTGAGCGCCTGGTCGCGGCGCAGCAAAAGCATGGTGAAGACGCCGTTGGCTTTTACGCAGGCAACCCCGGTGTGCATAATTATGGCAACTTAACACACGGCTCGCTATTACGCCGTGCGGTTAAAACTAAGAATAACTTTTCCGCCACTTCGTTAGACCAACTACCACATCAATTAACATCGTACGCTATGTACGGTCACCAATTTCTTATTCCAATTCCGGATATCGACCGCACTAATTTGATGGTAATTTTAGGTGGTAATCCGCTTGCATCAAACGGCAGCATCATGACCATGCCGAATGCACCTCAGCGTTTGAAAGATTTGCGGGCGCGAGGCGGAAAATTAGTGGTAATCGACCCAAGGCGAAGCGAAACCGCGACTGTCGCCGATCAACATATTTTTGTTAAACCCGGGTCGGATGCGTTTGTATTGATGGCCATCATTAATACTTTATTTAAAGAAAATCAACTCAATCTGGGCCATCTTGAAGACCACTTAAACGGCCTGGAGACGATTCGCACAGCGGTATCTAACTTCAGCTTAGAACTTGCCGAACAACAATCGGGCATAGACGCTGACACTATCCGAGATCTAGCACTGGAACTCTCGGCTACCGACAAAGCGGTCATTTACGGTCGCATGGGCGTATCGGTTCAAGAGTTTGGCACCTTATGCCAATGGGCAATCCAAGTTATTAACATACTCATCGGTTCTCTAGACACCGAGGGCGGCGCTATAGCAACTTCACCCGCCTTTGCCTATGTTAAGAAAGGCACACCCGGTGGCGGCCATTTTGATCTCTTTCAATCTCGCGTCAGCGGCTTACCTGAATTCGGTGGTGAACTGCCAGCCGTTACAATGGCCGAAGAAATGCTGACGCCGGGTGAAGGGCAAATCAAAGCCATGGTCACAATTGCAGGCAATCCTGTGATATCCAGTGCCAATGCATCGGTACTTGATAAAGCCTTTCCCGGCCTAGACTTTTATGTCGCCTTTGATTTTTA
>JAESTB010000407.1 GCA_016763815.1 Arenicella sp. | reverse complement strand
TTGGGGCGCCTGCTATATGGGTAGCCTTTGAACTTACCATTCGATTAAACGTATGCTCAATATCATTCAGTTCAGACTCATCCAGTAGAACCTGGCAGGCTCCAGCAGCGATGCACGCCCACATATGGCCCCAACCATTTACATGAAACATTGGTAGAGTCCAAAAATAACAAGAGTCTCTTGTTAGATTCATCATTAAGACTTGGCCAATCGCATGCAGATACGCTCCTCTATGGCTATATTCAACTCCTTTCGGTTCGCCAGTCGTACCTGACGTGAAGTTGATCGCAATGCTACTCATCTCGTTGACAATAAGCTCGTCCAAATGCTTGTCGCCATTTTGCTTAGCTAGTAAAGTTTCATAGTCCAGTAGTTGCCCGTCGAAGCCTTCTTGAGCCAGCCCTACAACGATTATTCGTACTCCTTTTTCCATCAGTGTGCTAAATAGAGAGCCAAAAGAATTTACAAACTCTTCATTTATGATCAATATTTTGGCTTCGCAAAACATCAACTGGTTTAATATCGGCTGAGAATCGATGTTTGGGTTCAGAGACACAATGATGCCCCCAGCACTAGGAACCGCAAAATGACTTTCAATCGCGGCCAAGCCATTATGTAAAATTAGAGCAACTCGATCTCCATCTCCTACGCCCATTTCCTTTAGGCCTGATGATAAACATCGACATCGATGCAGTAACTCTTGGTAACTAACCTCGCCACCAGAATGCACTACAGCAACCTCAGAAGAATAAACTCTAGCGCTTCTCTCAAGAAACGTCAGAGGCGATAATTCTTGAAAACAATGCGTGTCTCTATTAACTAACTTCATAAACAACCTTAGAATATTTCATTTCATTAACGATATTAAATTTAGCTAGCTAATCTCTATCTACAATTTTTTATCCATTATTTTATTCGCACCTACTTGTGCACACTCTTGATCCTTAGCACCACCCGGCGCACCGCCGACGCCAATAGCAGCCACCATCTCGTCATCAATAAATATGCCAACAGAGCCAGACAAAGGGGTAATATTGGGCACTGTAAGAAAAGCATCTTTTGAAGGGCTTTTTGCTACTAGATCAGCAACTTCTGAACCATTTTTGAGCTTGAATACGGGGCCTAAAGTCACTAGGGTATAGGCCTTTCGGTAAGATGTGTCTTTAGTATGAATAGTACTTCCATCGCCCTTCAGCACAACCTTCTTGTTGCCATTCATATCCACAACTGCGACTGATACTTTGTAGCCTGACTTTTCACAACTCTGCAAAGCGGCCAACGCACCCTCTAACGCCGAGTCCAAGGATAGACTCTTAGCACTTACCGCGTAAGGTATCGTCAAACACACTAGCCCGATCATCAATTTTGTCATCTTCATTTTCTACTCCTGTATTCCAAAAAACTAACCAGCCTATCCGGTCAAAACCAGTGCTTAGGTCGTTCTATTAATTCAATTTTGTATCCATCTACGTCTTTTACAAAAGCGATGATTTCCTCACCCCCTTTCAATGGTCCAGCATCTCGTACTATTTCACCACCTTTCTCTCGAATTCGCTCACACGCTTCATAACAATCATCTACCGCTATCGCTATATGTCCGTAGCCATCGCCTAAGTCATATTCAGACACTCCCAAATTATGGGTAAGTTCAATTACAACTCCATTTTCCTCTTCATCATAACCAACAAAAGCAAGCTCATAGCCTGCGTCCTCTTGAATAAATTTTCTCAGCAATTTCATACCCATAACATCAGTATAAAAAGCAATTGAATCAGCCATATTTCCCACTCGAATCATGGTGTGAAGTATTCTTCTCATGTCACCCTTCCGTTCGACTCTATGGCAGCGTCAGTCAATTAATCCAGAACAACTGGCCGCCGATAAAATATTATATTCAATAGTAGAAGCTAATATTGGCGACCAGATAGAATAGTTTCTGGCCGCCAACACAACTTAAGTCTCGCTAAAGATTACCTATCTCGGAAAGACTCTGGTGGTCTCATCGATCGACTCAAGAAAATCTACTAGCAGCGTCCTTGCTAGATCTCGCTCCAATATATCTACTCGGCCGTCTCTCAGACCGGCCGTGCGGTGACTTACATCGGACACTACACACTCTAAGGTTTCGCATGCGCCATTATGATAATAGGGCTGAACGCTATATGAACCAAGTATTGAAGATACGTTGAACCCGTTGCCCTTACCATCACCGTTATAATCATAACCTAATGCATCATTGCCATTGGTGTCCTTCTCTATGCCGCCAATTTGAGGAAATCCGGCGATATCATTCCCTCTACCTGCAACGTTCAAGCCATAAGATCCAATATCTTTTAAGAATCGATATAAAAATTGAGCTTGGTTCGAGTTGCTCGCGCCTGCCTCACTAGCAATTTCAGAAGGGTCTGGCGGAGATACAAAGTCCTTTGTACTACTAGTCCAATTACCACCATTGTGACATTCCTGACATCCAGCAAAGGCAAAAATTCTGCGCCCTACCCTAGACTTTAATTCGCTTGCGCCACCAACAGGGCTCGCTCCTAGCGAAACCAATTCCCGTTTAGTCATCGGCTTGTTTGGTGTTCTAACCGAAATTCTCTGCCATTCAACAAGTGCATCGTGAGCGCCAACCAAAACATCACTGCCGTGCAATTGAACATATGGCTGAGGCCGACCTTCATTTGGTTTAGCAAACTGATTCATTACACAAGGAGCAAACTCGAAATCACCGTCTTCACCCAAAATTAATCCATTGTTGGGAGTGATGATGCTCTCTGTTGCACCCGTTACCGGTGGCTGCTCTACGCAAGTCGTAGGAGTATCTAAAAACCCAATACTAGAAACTAACCGCGTGTTGAAATCAGCGTCATAGACTTCATCAAATACAGCTGTCGCATTAATTATTTTTTGGTCAGAAATATCTTTAGGATTAGAAGTACCATTAACCGCTAAGGTTTTCCTCGGACCAGAGGCAAACTGCCAAATTATTCCATCGGTAAGTCCTTCGGCGTGGCAACTCGCACAGTTTTGTCGTCCCTTGTCTGACAGTCTGTCTCGACTTGAGCCCATGGCACCATCTGGTCTAAAGAAATTACCTCTAGATGAAAAGAACATTTCGGCACCAACCAAAAGTTGCTCCTCTTGTGATCCAGGCTCTGGCAGATCGGCTACTGAGATAACCTTGTTGACTCGCCCTTGAGTAAGGTCAATTACCGAAATATTTCTCGATATATAGTTCATCGTATAAGCCATCGTTCCTGCACTATTGATGACCACTCCCAATGGGTTTTTACCGGCATTCGCGCCAGCAGTATCCGCATTATCTGGGTTGTTCAAATCGATATATTGACCTGTATCTTCATCAATAGGGAACGCTAAACTACCATCAGCCGAAACGCTAAGCTTCACCAGCAAATCACTGCCTGCCGAAATAACATAGGCATCTCCTTCGCCGGAGTCATTGGTGAATGCGATACCCCATGGGTTGGCGAAATATAGTTCTTGTACTCCTTGTACAGGATCTTGTCCACCAACATGTAAATTTAAATAACCAGCATCACTCTCGTCATCGCCGACTCCATCTATCCAATTGACATAGGCCTGAGTATTATTATTAAATCTTTGCGGGCCAGTTGGCGAAGCCGCAATATTCGGTAGATAGGCCTTGCCATCTCTAATTACGATGCTTTGCATCTGATTTGGGAAAGCGGCCGTTGCGTTGCCATTCTTATCAAGAAAGCCACTATCCGTAGATTGCATTTTTATCGCGTGGCTGACAGTATAATCACTCATAGACGACGAGTTGGTATCAATATCAAGACGGCAAACTACGCCCTCTTTACCCATGTCATCTCGTTGCGTACCACCTTCTGCCGTAAACGATATAAACCTAGCTACATATAGATGTTTGCTATCTGCGGTAACCGCTAAACCTCTAGGTTGAAAGTGACGATCGGTTTCACCAACATTACAGCTACTGTTACGCAAATCAACACTGCCAATATTACGGAAACTTTTAGCATCAATCACAGTAATCGTATCTTGGCCGCTGTTCGCAACGAAGACCCGCATACCATCTGGCGAGGCTACAACACTTTGCGGCTCGGAGCCTGTTGTAATATTTCCTCTAATCCCTGCTCTACGAGCAACCTTGGCTTTAAATTGATGTTGGTTTGCCGTTACAACCTTAATTACAGTAACCGAATTGCTAGCCGCATTAGTAACAAAGACACGCTTGCCATTGGGCGTAATTGATATGCTTGTTGGCCGATCCGCTACTTTTATTGTAGATACTACTTCGTTGGTAGCGGTGCTTACCACTGTCACTATGTCTAGGTCAGGGACCACTGACCATAAATACCTACCATCGTTTGATAACGCTATCGGGCCAGATGTTGTTGCTTTTAGATCATTTGAGTCTCCACCACCATGACCTCCACTTGCAAAGCTAGTACTAATAGCTAACAAACTAGATGCTATCAATACCGCTAAGCCAAGTACTCTTTGCCCTGATTTTCTATATATGAACATAAACCTACCTCCTTCCTTTGGAGTTATAGCTCGCCAAAGCAAACGAATATCTGCATATGGCAAAAAGCCAAGGTTTTAAAATAAGCCTCTAGCTGCTACAACTGATGATTGAAAATGATTCCGAATAAATGCAGCAACATGGTCGTTACCGCAATTTTAAGCTTCAACTTCTTCCTACAAAAAGACTAAATATTGCTGTCGCAACGTCTTCGATTCCTTTTAATTAAAATGTAATAGATAACGTCTATTACCTTTCCGAGTATAGGCATGATTGACATATTGTCAAGACCAAGTAAAAAAACAGCAATGTGCCTCATTTTTCGTTTCGACGCCCTACAAAATTGATTGACATGAACTTGAGGCAAAGGTATAAGCATATCTTAGATATCGATCGACATCTAATATTGATCTTTTGTATTGGAGTATTTTCACAGGAGGTATTGGAGTATTTTCACAGGAGGTATTGGAGCATTTTCACAGGAAGTATTGGAGCATTTTCACAGGAAGTATTGGAGCATTTTCACAGGAAGTATTGGAGTATTCACAGGAAGTCTTAAGGTGTTTTCACAGGAAGTAAAATATCTTGTTTACGTCGAACAGAGAGTTGCTCAAACATTAGCTTGAATGAGAAAAACGGCGTACTAGCAAGTTCACAATTAACCCAGAGAAATCATTCTCAGGGATTCAAGGAGAATCAACATGAAAAATAGAGTTATCAGTATGTTTATCTTAGCGATGGGAATGAGCTATGCGTTTCATTCCAATGCCGGGGACGATGACCCTCAGCCGCCGCAAGATCAATGGTATTATCTGAGCAGCTCAGCAACTGATGAGATATACCGATTCGAGGAGGACACTGGCGAGTTCCTTGGCATTTTAGATCAATCGGTACCGGGGCCATTTGCGTCATTTATAGGAACTGGTGGCGACTTATTTGTCGCGGCCCAAAGCACGGGAGCGGTCTTAAGATTTGATGGCACAACCGGAGAGTACTTAGGAGAGTTTATAGAAGCCGGAAGCGGCGGATTAACCAAGCCGGCTGCGCCTCTAATGACACCTGATGGCAAGTACATAATAGTGGGCGATCTAATATTAAATGGTTATCTTAGATTTGATGGTCAAACAGGCGAGTTTATCGACATCTTTGCCGACCCAAGCAATAGCCCCATAAACGGGCCTTTCATGCCAATCTTCTCGCCCTATCCTGAATTTGCTGGCAAGATTCTTTTCGCCAGCGGATTTACCAATAGCATTCAGGTCTACGATATCGAGTCTGGTAATTATGAGCGAGACCTTGTTTCGCCCGGCAGCGGCGGCTTAAGTGTGCCTATAGGCCTGTCTTTTGGACCTGATGGCAACATATATACGTCAAGTGCAGGAACCAGCAGCGTCAAACGCTATGATGGACAAACTGGTGAGTATATAGATGACTTTGTGCCAACAGGAAGCGCCGGTTTAAAAAACCCTAGGGCAATTGAGTTTGGTGGAACCAATAGCAACCTTTATGTGGTTAGCAATGACACTAATAATGTATTAGTTTACGATCGTATTACAGGAGAGTTCCTCAGTGAGTCAGCGTCCGGATCCGAGTTTGGCTTTCTGGAACCAAGGGGCCTAATGTTTACTGCAAGACCTAATTTTTTCATAACCGCTTCGGCTAAGAAAATAAAGGCAAACGGAAAAAGAAAGAAATTTGCCAAGGTAGAAATTGATGTAATCAGCGAAAATGATATGGTAGATAACAATCCAGAGATTGAATTGATTTCGATTACTGTTGACGATCCCGACAGAGATGTGAGGCGGGATGTAAGAGGTGCAAGGTTTGGTACCGATGACAGAAAATTCCGTATCAGAAATAGAAATTATAGCAATGTAGATAGGGTATATACCGTCACTTATCGAGCGACCAATAATAGAGGAGGCAGCATGATCGCTACCGACACGATTACGATCGAGCCAACATATACTCATAATTACTAAGATATATATTAGTGCAGTATTAACGTTAATTTAGCTCGTCTGGAGCATTAATCGTTAGGTTTAGGCTTGATTTGATTACGACAATAGCCGTTAAAAAGTAGTCGTTCAGATCAAGTCTAGACTCTCTATCATTTTAATTAATGGGTTTTTTACTAATCGCCCCTAGTTTTTCATACAGCTAACAACTTCTGATAATTAACCGAATAGTAGAGGCCGGCCCTCCGACATAAGTCCGCAGTCGCTATCACTTTCGTTTTTAGGGAATACCATAGCGTAGTTGACTATAACGGCTCACATTGCTAGAAACAACGATGCCTAGTTAGCTTAGAACTACGTACATAGCCGCGGTGGCTATACGTCCAGCATGTTTCAATCCACCTATAAAGCGACCAAGCGACGCGGTCGCTCAACCCGATCCAAACATTTTCTATAGCCATTGGTATTTACTTACTTAGGCGTGCGAGCGCATTGCGGCAATCTAATATACCGATCGTTATTTATGTATTGACAACATGAATATCACTGCTTATATTGGATCACTCTTAAATATCGATCGTTATATAATGATTGTTGAATTGAGTTAATTCATAAAAAAATACATATATTTAAGGGAGACAGGCCATGCCATTAATCTTAAAAAGGGAGTTTAACCAGAACGGTTCGAGAAGGCAGATGTTACCGAAGTTAGAGATTCAATGATCAAATCTAACTTACTAAGGAAGTAAAGTTTTGGCTTACCACTAATTATCCACGATGGTATATATTTTCAATCAAAAAACGAAACACAAAGCGCGGCCTCGCTGATGTGTTCAACTAAACTGTTGTAGCAACTTTGGAGAAATTTATTATGAAGATTATTATTAGGTTCGTATGTGCCTGTACAGCGCTATTGGTTTTACAAAGTGCCGCCGCCGAACAACCACAAGGTAATGACTTGAGTTCCCTTTCACACTCAAACCATCACTATAACCGTGATATTCGACGCGCTCCATTTTGGGATATTGCATCACAATCAGCGGTTCGAAAATCAAAATCCAAACTGAAAATAACAAATTCAGGCGTTTGCTTGACCGCCAATACCAAAGTCGTTCAAGGAGTAAATACTACTTGGTGGATGATATTTAATGAGCCGTCTAACTGCAGCAATCCCAACCCGTTCGGTAATGGGCAGAAATGCGGAATTGCCGACCTGGATAATCCATTAACTCGAGGCACGCTCATGTGGGCCGGTCCCTTAATTGTAGGGCCGAATGAAAAAGCCAATCTAAATTTTTGCTTAGGCGTTGGCGAGTTAAGCCATGCTGTATTCCCCCGTGGCACTCAAGAGGGAATCGTTTTTCCTAAAAAAGCGGAATACCAACTTTTCGTTCGCACCCACGGACCAGGCGTTTTTGATGACGCGCAAATTCTTGGCGAGCAAATTAATAGTATTAATGGCGGTTGCGAAACTGATGATCAATCGGGTTTTCCTTGCGAAACATTACAAATCTTATACCACCCAGCTCCTAACCGAGGCGACTAGAAGCAACTTAACAATTACTTTTAGTAACAGATAGATAGAAAGAAGCTTTATGGAAAATTAGCCAATTCATCGATCTGATTTACCAGCCTATGACATGAGAATGGACTCTCATATCATAGGTTTTTTTTATTTCATTATTTACTGTAAACCGATGCCCGACTTATGGCCGGTTATATATTTAACGCTTACGGAGCCAAAACAGGCTTAGTAAAGGTATATGTTATAGAGCGCCCTGTTGATATTTTAGTAGCGGGCCAAACATACAAATAACACCAGCCACTGAAAATCCGCAACGAGTCACTTTCACGCAAATATAGCGATCGTTATTTATCTATTGACAATATATGTATCCCTACATATAGTGAAATACAGTTAGATATCGGTCGTTATTTTATAAACCAGACCGTTAGCTAACTAATTAAACAAAAATTGATATATAAAAGGAGACAAGAAATGCCATTAACACTTACGCTTACAGAAGGAATTTTACCCGAAGGTTCTGAGAAAGTAGCCGTTGCCGAAATTACAGCTTCAATGCTTAAATGGCATGGTTTGACAGGGAATAAGGCGATGACACCTAACATCACCGCGACAGTTCATATATTGCCTAAAAGCAGAACATTCTCGGGCGGGAAAGAATTTTCTGGTGTTTGGGTAGAGTGGAAAGTCCCCTCATTTGCATTTAATGACAGAGAACTACAGATAGGCTTTTGCAAAGATGCGACTGACATAATCTACAAGCTATCGGATAATAAGCAGCCCAAAGATAATATCTATGTAAACGTTGTTCACGCGGTGGACGGAACATGGAATTTCAATGGGGAAGCAATGACCAACGAACAGATTGGCACCGCTATTTCGGCCGGTTGATTCGAAATGCGGGACCCAAATTCAAAAGACCAGTCCAGCATTTTCGCGGAACATTAGTGATACTTAGTATATTAGCAAAGGAATTTGTTAGACAACTGAGCCGGAAGTTAGGAGACGTGGTGAGTGTTTAGCCATGATTTACGCACTAGAGGAATGGTTTAAACCAGGTTTCGTATAGCAACAGTAATATACACGTTAAGCGTCGCCGATAACGGCGGCGTGGTTACAAAAGGTACGAAACAGTAAAGAATGGTTTCAAGGACTTAAACTAAGTTTAGTGACAATCTCTTAGTCCAGAATTCAGGCAACCGATATTAGCGTTGAAATAATATCGAAAAAAACGGCGAATGGATACGACGGATTAGTTTGGCTTGTATATAAATTAAGGATTGAGTTTATCTAAAAATTTTACGCTGTGGCTAGGTGACAACGAAGCCGCGTTGGCGTTTTTGAAGTAAGGAGACAATGAAGTTGTTCAAATTTCAGTAAATGTATTTCCCGCACACGCTAATAATTGTGCTTAAAGGTTTTCCGGCGAGACACTAAAGAAGTGCGGAACGTATTGCCGAACCACGTAGGGTTACAAACAGCTCAGTTATGAGATTGGATATTGCTTTATAACGTTTGGCATACGGCGCTTGGTTTTATCTGCACGGCCCTCGGGCAACGACAGATCTGTTTTAAACCTTGGCATCAAAAATCAAATTAGCACCACCACAATTAATCGATTAAGAGGAGTATTAAATGCAGAAGGATATATTAGATCAAAAAAACGATGACGAACTACTAAAGTACTCACAACGTTTTAGAAAGTACGGATTTGTAAAAGTAACTGATTTGCTTAGTAGGGAGACCCGATCTGACATGAGAAAGGAAGCAGATCGGTTGTTAACTGACCGCTCTGAAAGACGAGATCTTCATTTAGAAACTACTAATTATACTCCGCGTTACATGTCCGTTGTTACTAGTGAGAATATTTCTGATAACAGCGAGCACATAAGGTCTGTTTATGAAAATCAGTCACTGACTGAAATGTTAGAAAAAATAGCGTGTGAAAAATTTTACCCGTGCCCTAGCAAGGATGAGGAATTTCTAATAACCCGCCATGAGAAAAAAGGCGATACCCACGGTTGGCATTGGGGCGATTATAGTTTCGCCTTGATATGGGTTTTGGAAACACCAGATATTGAAATTGGCGGGCTATTGCAATGCGTTCCTCATACCGATTGGAATAAGGAAGACCCTAAAATACACCGCTATCTTAGCTCCAACCAGATCAACACATACTCTTTTGAATCGGGCGATGTGTATTTGTTGAAATCAGACACAACTTTACATCGAACAATACCTCTAAGCCAAGATGCGACAAGAGTGATGTTAAACATGACTTGGGGTGATGTAACCGCAAGCGATTTAAGTGAAGTAGGCGTAGATCGTTGGTGGGAAAACGAGAATGCGCCCGCAGCGATACAAGTATAAAGCTATTTATACCAACATAAATTAATAGGAACTCAATTATGTCATTACAAACAGTCGAATCTAACGCCACCGAAAAGTGGGACAACACATCTCAAGAAGTCCGCTCAAGAGAAGTTGGAGTAGCGCCCGAAATCAAAAAATATCTAGATGATATTTTGGTTGGAATATTGGCGCACCCAGGTGTAGAACATAAATTTTTAAACTACTACGGAGAGAATAAGTTAAGCGAACTTCAACAAAAGCAGCTTTACTCCGAGTGTTTCTACTTTTTTCAATACTTGCCGTTCTATGTTACGGGAATGGCTAATAAGACAAGAGATGAAAATATTTTGAGAGAGATTGTGCTAAACGTCTATGACGAAGTTGGGCATAAAATTACACATTCAAGTATCTATAAAAGTTTTATGCGTAAAATTGATATGGATTACGATGAAGTCTTATCTTACGAGCCTTTAGAAGTAACTAAAAAGTTGAACGATGGCATAAGAAAATTATATACAGAATGCAGTATAGAAAAGTCATTAGGTGCATTGTACGCAGACGAAACAATGTCTTCAATTATGGTATCAAAATTAAATGACGGTCTAAAAAATCAAGGACATGACGCCCTAGTACGAAGCTTTTGGGAGATGCACATTGAAGTTGAAATTGGACATAGTAATTCAGTTTTCAACGCTATTGCACCATATGTTCATTCATCTGATACGAAGAAAGAATTCGAAGAAGGAGTAAGTGATTTTCTATCGCTTCTCGAAGATTATTGGAATGGTGTAGAGAAGCTACTAGCCCATTAAGAAGTCAGTCTAATAGGAATTAGGATATGGAAACTTTAATAAATATATCTCTCGTAGCGGCGCTAATATTGATTAACCGTTATATCACGCCAAGCAAGTATGGGCTGTACGTGAGAACCGCAATGATGATTTTCTCAATTGGGATTGTTCATTTGTTTCAACCCAGTCTGAGCGGTGCAATTGAAATAGTTGCAGTTCTCGTGTTTCTCGCGCTAGAGAAATTTAAGCCGAGGCGCGAATACGGGCATATTGGCAACAATGATAACGTGATGAATATTACTTATCTGTTGCTAAAGCACTTAGTTGTCATATCCTTTCTTCCCATAATATTAGTTTATTTTGGGTCGGTAAGCTGGGGATTGAGCGCTAATAATATACCCATATTTATCCAAGGACTCCTTCTGCTCATTATCATTGACTTTAAACAGTATTGGATACATCGGGGGGAGCACGGCTTTGATTTTTGGTGGAGTTTTCATAAAACGCATCATAGCTCGACAAAAATGAATATCTTCGCAGCAGACAGAACTAACTTAGTTGAATGGTTCCTTCTCCAAGAAGTGACAACCGTGATTATATTTTACATGCTGGGCGCGAGTACTGAAGCCTACCTTTATTATTATATTCCCGGATCGTTAGTAGCTAGATATGTCTCCCACGCTAATATAGATTTAAAGTGGACAAAGGTTCCATTATGGGCCTACATAGTTGGGTCTCCGCCAGTTCATGCGTTACACCATACGATTTCTGACGATAGAGTGAATTTTGGTGAGGTCTTTATGTTCTGGGACCTGATTTTTGGAACTTTTCAGTCACCTATTGGGAAAGTTGGTGAGTATGGAACAGACGGTATTTCACAGACGAGTATTCTAAAACAGCAGTTTTATCCGTATAGGAGAAAACGTGCATAACGTAGTGAAAAACACATGTTTGATATACGCTTTTGTCTTTTCAATGGGCTGTTCGCTTACACATGCTGAGGACTCTAACTCAGACTTAGGTAAAGATGGAAAGCCCAATGATTTCGTCAAAATTGGAGGTGCAGCTAGATTCAATTACGAGTACAAAAGCTATGAGAGTAACTCAAGCACCTTAAACTTTGAGTTGTTTAGAATAAAAGTTGAAGGGCGAATATCTGATGTAGAATTTTATGCTCAATATCGATGGTATGAAGATTTTGATTTCCCAGAATATGCTTATGTTGGATACGATATAGACACTAAAAACCGGATCGAATTTGGGTTAAGCAAGGTACCTTTTGGTTTACAGCCCTATTCTTCACATGGCTACTGGGAAAGCCTTCTGTACCATATCGGACTCGACGATGATAATGACCTTGGGGCTAAGTACATCTATAAAAATAATAACTTTGAACTCATCGCTGCCTATTATCAAAATGCAGAACTGTCTAATGATCAAGCGAATCGCTATTCGTTTGATCTCGTCACTCGACAAGATGACATCGCTACTGCAGATATTAACGAGAGAGAAGCGAACTATGAAAAGAATCAATGGAACCTTCGTATTGAAAAAAGATTGGGAAATTTATCGCTAGGAGCATCTGCTCAATACGGGGATATTTTCAATGAAGACACCAAACGCTCCGGTAGCCAAAATATTACCGCAATACACGCCAGCTACAATTATCATAAATGGAACTATCAAATAGAGATCGGCACTTATGATTTTGACACAAAAAACTCAGATGACGTAAGCTCAGACCAAGTACTTTTTGGAGCATTTGGTACTAGGTTTAATGTGGCAAGCAACGCCGACTTTCTATTGCTTAATATAGAAAGGAAAATAGATACAAGCTCCATTAGTTATATAGATGAATTGAGTTGTTACAACAATTGGGGAATTATTTCCCCCAAAAGAGATAGCGAGAATGTAGGTAATGATACAACTCAAAATTTATTGGGCTGCTCCATAAAAAAAGGACCTTTATTAATTTTTTCCGAATTAATATCGGGCAACAACTCTTTTTTTGTTAATGGTCCTGGAGTTGGCCTCAACGGTTCAACTTCGCTAGATCATAGGGTGAACATAAACATTGGATTTTATTTTTAATAATGAACACAAAATTACATGGCGGCTGTTTATATGGCGATATTAAATATTTGGTCAACGACTCTTTTAGCAAGTTATATATTTATCATTGCAAGCAATGCAAAAACATAACTGGTAGCTCTTTTGCATCGAATATTTTCATTGAAGAAAAACACCTAGAATGGCTTAACGACAAGGAAGAAGTAGTGATTTACAAAGATCCAAATATAGATTTTACAAAGGTTTTTTGTAAAATTTGTGGAAGTGGCTTGCCTTTTCTAACGTCTGATCATAGTCGATATATTATACCCGCCGGATCACTATCTGATGAACCGGCTCAAATAGAGAACGCTAATATATTTTGCCAAGAGATATCTGCTTGGGAAACGAGAATAAACTCGGCTATTAAATCTAGACCGTTTCCAGAATAAGTGATTTCGTAAAATGGAATCACTTATTTATCTGACAATACTTGCCTTAGCGGGTGTTGTTAGCCCTGGGCCAGATTTCGTGGCCGTATCACAAGCTTCTTTATTAAAGAATAAGGATAAAATCATTTATCTATTTATCTTAGGGATAGCCATTGGAAACGGCTTTTGGGTATTTGGTGCTCTACTCGGTATTGAAAGGGTCTTTCACACTTACCCACAGGCTTTATACCTGCTAAAACTAGGCGGAGGCTTATACCTATGCTACTTAGGGTTAAAGTCATTTGGCCTTTTTAATTCTGGGTCGAACCCGAACAATGCAGCTTTATTCGGAGGAGTTTACAAAGGACTTTGGGTTACTTTATCCAACCCAAAAGCAGCCTTATTTTATCTAGCAATACTCTCGGCTAATTTACCGAAGAACATGGATAAATCAATATTTTTTCTCATTATCTCTGTTCCTTTCGTAACCTTCATCTGGTTTTCTTTTATAAGTTCGGTTCTGCGATATAGAAATGTATATAGCTTTTTTCGAGCGAAAGAAGCCTCTATCAATAAAGTCTTCGGGACGTTTTTTTTGTACTTTGGATGTTTTCAAATCGTTAAAATCTATTTCTAGCCCACACCGACTATTCAGACTAGGTATCGAGCAGAGACTGTAAACTGAACGGTGTATCTGCTTAACCCAAAGTTAAGGTAGATACAATGAGTAAGAAAGAACTCAATGCGTTGATTAACAAAGCCAGCGAAGGTATTACATCGAAAGAGGCTATGGCTGAGAGCATGAAATTTATACCCCAAGGGCAAGCTTCGCGCTCCGTAAGTCATTTTACGAAAAGGCGCTGGATGCTGAACTCGATGAGCACCGTGATTACACGAAACTAACAACTTGGGTAATGCCCAAAATGGTCATTCATCTAAATCGATCTTTTGCGACAGCGGCGCGTTAGAAGTTCAAACGCCACGAGATCGCAACGGCGATTTTGAACCGCCGGCGATCAAGACGCGATTACCGCTGATGGATTCGAGGATCATCTATCTTTATTCCAAAGGTTTAAGCACTCGTGAGATTGCCGAAACATTGCAAGAACTTTATGACACGGGAGTCTCGCCAACGCTCATCTCTCGAGTGACCGATGCGGTTCTGGAACACGTTATAAAATGGCAATCTCGGCCGCTCGATGACATTTACCCCATCGTTTACCTAGACTGAATTGTGATTCAAATTCGCCAGGATAAGCGAGTCTCATCAACAACGCTATTTATCTCGTCTTAGGCATCAACATGGGGGTACACAAAGAGCTTTGGGGTATGTGGGTGTCGGAGAGCGAAGGAGCCAAGTTCTGCTGGAATGTACTGACCGAAGCACAAAACCGAGGCGTGAAGGATATCTTCATCGCTTGTGTCGGCGGGCTCAAAGGCTTTCCGCATGCGATCAATGCTGTGTTTCCTGAAGCCCGCATACAGCTGTGAATTGTGCATATGGTTCGCAACTCAATGAAGTGCGTACACTGGAAAGACTGCAAAGCGATAGCGGCTGATCCCAAGTTGATTTACCAAGCGGCAACCGAAGACGAAGCGCTGCTGGCGCTGGATCAGTTCGCCGAGAAGTTGGGTGCCAAGTACCCCCCAGATCTGCCGCTCATGGAAGGCTCATTGGGAGAATTTAAACACATTTTTAGCTACCCGGCTGACATCCGAAAAGCCATCTATACGGCCAATGCGATTGAATCATAGAACAGCGTGATTCGTAAAACGATAAGAAACTGGAAACCCATTTATACCCCACAAGGGGGTACCGAGGTGGTTGAATTTGAGGATCGATTAAGCGATTACCTCTAAACCAAAATCATGGCAGATACGCAGTTGTGTTTACACTCTCAATGCAAACGTAAAGTTGTTTTGTTTTACGTCTTGTTGCTGAAACTCACATGTTCCATTTCTGTCGTAATGCTATATCTGCTCGATAACATCGACTAGTTCAACACCCCAGTCGTCATACCATGTTTCAGCTTGAGCCGCTGCACTGCTCTAAATGAGATAAGTAGCAGCGATAATTTTCTTTAAATTCCTATCTGAATATTGATAGGAATTTTAGTTTTACCTTAGTTTCACTATTTGTGATTCTCAATTATTTCAATCTTGTATCCATCTGGATCTTGAATAAAAGCAATAACATCACAGACACCATTAGTAGCGGTAAAGGCCATGGGACCTGGTGCTCGAGT
Organism: Arenicella sp.; assembly: GCA_016763815.1. Lineage (GTDB taxonomy): Bacteria > Pseudomonadota > Gammaproteobacteria > Arenicellales > Arenicellaceae > Arenicella. Next base: position 1,499 of record JAESTB010000407.1, on the reverse strand, counting down.
TATGTTGACGCCATTTGATTTTAAATGGTCACAGGCGGCGTATATGTCATCAACACCTAAGGCTAGATGGCCATATGCAGTACCGTGTTGGTATTCGTTTTCATCCCAGTTGAAGGTAAGCTCAATGGTTGAATTTGATGACTCATCACCATAGCCAACAAAGACGAGTGTAAAACGACCTTCGGGATATTCCTCCCGACGAAATACACTCATTCCTAATACGTCGGTATAAAAGGCTACCGATCGATCCAAGTCGCTGACGCGAATCATGGTGTAAATAATTTTGGCCTTAAAGCCCTTCTGCGAAACTTCCATCGTTGCACTTCCTAGAGTTAAAATGTTCTATTAACGGAGCATCATGATTGATGCTCCGCTATTGCGTTCGATTATTTGACCGATGCTTATTTACAGATTTTTCCCTGGTAACGAACGAGACCTTTCATGTCAACTTCGCTACGTAGATCAACAAGACCATAACTATTGAAACTACCACCGTAGCCTTTGAGCGTGCCTCTTGACTGGCCCTCTTGTACGTCATACGTTATTTCGATCATAAAACGACCTGGCCTTCCGGGTACCGCAGTGAGAATGCCCAAGTCTTTGGTAGTTATTGAACCACCGTCTGGACCGCTGAAATAGTGTTCCATATCCATTTCTAAACCAGTTTTAGTGGTTCGTTGCGCAGTAATTTTTCCCGCCGCATTAGAAATGCTTCCAGTTAAGCTCGCCGCAATAATAATCGGCTTTCCTTCACCTTCTGCGTAGAAGTTTGCAATGGCGACTCCGCCAAGGTCTGTACAGTTTTCTGCTAACGCACTTTGCGCGCTAACCATTAACGAGATAAGTGTAAATACTGCAATTTTAATGTTTTTCATTAGGTTTTTCTCCGATTCGATTTAAATTAACGAAGTTAATATAGTGATCGTTATCTATGCTAACGCAGATAGATTAATTGTCAATAGATAACGATCACTATCTATTGATAAATTAAGAGTTACAATGAAATAACAGCTTAATTTTATGCAGATGGCAGCGATGCTATACAAGCCGACTAGTAAGTCCGGTAAGCGTAATTATCCCTAGCGAGCGATAGCCACTCGCGGCAATTAAATGACGATTTAAATTGAATAGATTATAAATTGAGATGCGCGCACCAAAAAACCTTTGCGCCTGATTCATAGCGTTGAAACATCTTTTGCACTCGAACAGGTGTTTATTTCTGTGAAGCCACCGCTCATTGGCTAATGCCCCTTACCCTCCGTCCATGGAGCCAATAACACAGAGCGAGTAGGTAATATTGGAAACCTTTAAAGAAACGTTTAACAGCCAAGCAATCATGTTAGCCATGCATAAAAATATCACCTCCGCCTTGTCCTAATCGGCAGCACGCCAGAGACAATACAGTTTTCTGCCCGTTGGTAAGAAACCTTCATCCAGGCGATATATCTGACTCCTTTTATTACAATTAAGCACATCGGCGCTTCCAAAAAAGGCTTTCT
>JAESTB010000406.1 GCA_016763815.1 Arenicella sp. | reverse complement strand
CATACTGTTGTGGAATTTTTCAATATCTATATCGAGAAAAATAACAGGCCTAGCATCGAAATATGACAATCAAGAGCTATCTTTTAACTGAGATGAATTCTTATCAATTTGTTTGTTTTCACTAGGAATATATTTTTTATATGGTTTAGTGGGTGAAGGGGTTTACTGGTTAAATTACTATAGCGGGGTAAGCATCAAAGACACGCATGAAGTAATGAACTTAGACGTTAAATCCAGCTTATGGTCATCAGTGGTAAGATTAGTATTTACCACTTTGCTATTAGTTGGTAACAAACAAATATTAAACATATATCGCGGATTAAGACACGGTGGCTAAGATATGGAAGATATTAATTTTAGAAAAGCATCAATGAATGATAAACCTATATTGCTCGAATTTGAGCAAGAAGTTCTACAAGCGGAGCGCCCATACAATTCATCGATAAAGTTAGTTGATGCATATTATTACGATATGGACGATCTACTTAGCAGCAAAAAAACTCATCTTCTTGTGGCAGAAAATAAGGATCGAGTGGTTGGGTCTGGCTATGCTCAGATAAGAACATCTAAACAGTCTTTGCTACACGAAGCTCATTGTTATCTTGGATTTATGTACGTGGTTCCAGAATATCGCGGTCGCGGAGTGAACAAAAGTATCCTTGAAAGACTTATCCAGTGGAGCAAGAATCAAGGAGTATCAGATTGTTATTTAGATGTTTATAGTGCAAATGAAGCGGCTATACGCGCATATGAAAAAGCGGGGTTCGTAGGTTCAATGATTGAAATGAAACTGAATTGTAGTAAATCTTGAAGCAATACCTCGGAGCACGTGAGATCATTTTATTTATTATTAGAGGTGAGTTTTGTGGAAATCATTAAAATTACTGTAGTTATATTGTTGCTCGCACTGTTAGTTGGCTGCGGTGCGAAGTCCGGTGAGGAAAATCAGAGTACCCAAGCAATAGTTGTAGAGCCTCAATTGGAGGCTCTCGAGAAGGCAAAGACTGTAGAGCAAACTGTGCTTGATGCTGAAGCTAAACGGAAGAATAAATTAAAAGAGTTGGGAATTTAATATTGAGTTTTGGCTAATATAGTGATGTTAAGATCGAATCGACCTAAAGAAGAAAGGCTATGAAAGAGTTACCGAATGATGTTGTAGCGTATAAAAAACGCCAGAATTTACAGAGGCCACAGTGCCCGCTGGCCTTCTTAGAGATCACCATACAAAAGAAGGTGTTTGGGGTGAAATCGTTGTTCTTGAGGGCTGTTTAAATTACACCATCACAGAGCCCGTACTAGAAGTAATCGCACTCAGCGAAGGTCTGGTGGGTGTGGTTGAGCCTACAATTCCTCACCATGTTACACCTTCAGGGCCAGTGAGGTTTTATGTTGAGTTCAGTCGCTAAAACCAATGTGCCTTGCTGCGACGTACTTGCCAAAGCGGCTAGGGCGACGCAAAAATTAGCTGTCTGTTTAGTCTGCATTAGAGTGTTCGCTTAACGTGGTTTCAAAAGTTAAGCTTTACCATAAATTGGATTTACTCGAATCTCAGCTAAAGGAGGGCCTTGTTGCGCACCTGAAGGAGGCCGCTGAGGGGAAAAACGAGCTATTATTTTGCGTGACGGCCTTTAATCCATTCGCTGAGTTGAAGGGTCGAACCGATAAATTGACCGAGGAGTTCGTCGACATTGGTGCACAAATTCTCGCACTCAGAGCAAAGCTTGGAGAGCCATCTGACGGAACAATTGCTGAACGGCTTTGTTGGTACTGTCGGCAATGGAGCAACTCTGGAAACGGTTATAAGACCTCCGGCAAAGGACTGGCTAGGCAATTTCTATTGGAAATTGATAATGAGTAATTTAGATAAATCAGTCACGAGTTGAAATTTCCTTACAGCGATTTGTCCTGTCTGAAAAACCTGCGCTGATGCTTGATGAGCAAGTGGCACCTACTGCTGGCAAAAAGAAGCACGAATATCGAATCCGATACTCGTGCTCTAACAGGGGATACCACGTTGATGACCGAGGGGTGGCCTCAAGAACCGCCTAGATCATATATCGGCTGCTTATAGCGACTCTAAAAACTTAAGTAGTCGTTGTTTGTCGGTGTTGGAAAGGGCTTGGTAGCGAGTCCTAGAACCTGAACCTTCGCCACCGTGCCATAGAATAGCCTCTTCGATCGAGCGGGCTCGACCGTCGTGCAGATAGCTATGCTCTGGAGCGCAGACTTCATTGCCTTCACCCCCTAACGGGTTAACAACCCCGCCAGTAACGCAGGCCGAGAGCCCAAGACCCCATAATGGTGTGGTGCGCCATTCATTGCCGCTTGCTAAGCCTTCGCCTAGGCTGTCGGCCATGTCAGCTCCCATATCGTGTAACAACATGTCGGAATAGGGGTGTATGGTTTGATCGCGTACCTCGGCTAAGGGATGGAACTCGCTGGTTTGCAGTGTCGGGGTGTGGCAGCCAGTACATCCAGTATTGCCAAACAGTGTTTTACCGCGAACAATGTCCTGATCTTCAAAACCCGTTTCCCAGCCGCGCTGCGGGCGAACTCCCAAAGCGGATAAGTAGGTCACCAGTTTATTAACCTCGACATCAGCCAATACGGGACTGTTGTTACTACAGCCTGATTGTGCAGAACCACAATCTAGGTTTGGCAATAGCTTAGTTCGTACGCCCATGTCAGTGTTTAGCGCGGCGGCAACCTGATGCTTGACGCTGGTACTGCCGGCTTTCCAGCCGAATCGACCTAAGCGGGTGATGCTAGAGTTTTCAGGGTCGGGAATGCGATTGGCTCGTCCAGAGATACCATCACCATTAGTATCACTGGGGTCTTCCATGCTCAGAATTGTCGATTCTGGAATGGCTTCTAGTAAACCCAAACCAACCAATCGTGGTGCGATGCGTGCTGAAAAACGCGCAGGCTCACCGTTCTGGAATTGGTAATTTGGTTTACGCAGGCCGCCATTTACATTTGACCAAAAGGATATTGAGACGTCGCCTTCACCGCTAGCGTTGCGTTTTTTCGGCTGCAGTACGCGGCCGATATTCGGGTCTGGATTACCATTGACATCGCCGACTTTAAACACCCAGCGATCTAACAATTGGTTATCGTCCGCCACTGGTGCCGCACCGTTGCGCTGGTGGCAACCTGAGCAACGCTCATTGACATAGCCTTGTGAGCCACCTAAACCGACGACCGTATTTAGGGTACCATTGTCGGGATCTTCATCGTGCATTCCGTCAATGAAAGACGAGTGCAGTAATCGACGACCTTCTAGAAATTTCTGACCGTTAAGGTAGCCCAAGTTGGTCGCCATTTGGAGGAAATGGTCGTTGGGTTCATCGGTGTACTGATAGTGAATGGTCGTATTACCACCCAACCAATACGACTCTGGAACTTCGCGACTGTCCTCCTGAAGATCACCACCGCCGGGTACAAACTCACCAGCATTTTCGGTATACCATGGCACTACTCCTTTGCCGACAATATACAAAAACACTGTGCCATAGTAATTCGCTTGTCCGCGCGGAATGTCGCCACGGCTGAATTGACTTATTTCAAATTCTAGGCGGTCACCAAGCCGAATTTCTCGATTAAACTGCCGGTTCAAGTTGTCCGATTTTGTGTAGTTGTAATAAGTGCCGTCGAACCCAACGTATTCCATACCTGCGCCACCGTTGTATTCAGCCACAGTATTGCGACCGAGATACCACCAACGGTTTTCTGCTTCGAGGTCATTTAATGGCCATAGGGTGCGTACGTTCATAACGATTCGGTCACCTCCCTTGGCAATGTAATCAATGATCTCAATATTACTAGAACGATGTTCAAAGTAGAACTTGATGTAATGGTCGTAGGACTGAAACTGGTCTTCGCGAGCATGCCGTGTACGAGGTCTATCTGAAAATCGAGTGATAAGTGCATCGCCACGATCAAACTGGGTATCGGGTTCCAGTGCAGTAGAGCTGTTGTACAGCGGTGTGATATTGCCGATAGACACAGGGCAGCCATTGGCATCGACGATAGACCCTGCGGGTGTGTTGGGGCAGGAGTCAATGGCATCTGCAACACCATCGTTATCAGCATCGCCACCACCGGTATTGTCGGTGCGGATAAATTCAATCCAGTTAAGATTTAAAGCGCTACTGACCACATTCAATCGCAATGTCTTGGTGCCGGATGAACTAATCGTCACTTGACCAATCGAATGCGTTTCCCAGTTCTGCCAGTCGCCGGTACTGCCAACTAAGTCTGAACCGATGTTGGCTCCATCTAAGGTTAATGAGATATGGCCGGTCGTTTGGGTTGATGCCACACGCACGCTAACATCATAGGTGCCAGCAGCGAGGCCAACATTGTATTGTAGCCACTCACCGGTCTCCATCCAGCCGACATTGTAGCCTTCACCAAGATCGGTAGTAGCTTCCAGGTCGACGTCATCTTGCCGGTAAACGTCGCCGATATTACCGTTGGTGGTATCAGAAAAAGTGGCATAATCTTCAGCTTGAACTTTCAAACCGTCTGGGTCGATCACGACGACTGGGCAGCCATTGGCGTCCACGGTGCTACCTGAGGGGGTATTTGGGCAGTTGTCATTGGCATCGACCACACCATCGTTATCAGAGTCGGTCGCGGGTGTCGATGTTGTGCCAAAGATTTTGATTTCGTAAAGTGAGTATCCCCAGTTGTTGCCGACACTGCGAGTAAGGCCGAGTAGTCGAACATAGCGATAGTCTCCGCTCAGATTATGGGTATCTGTTCTGGCACCAAAGGCACCGCCAGTGGAAGTCACCAGAGTGGTCCAGCCGGAGGTGCTGTTCGATCCTTGAATTTGGTAGCTCTCTGCATTGGCGGCTTCCCAGTCAATATCAACTCTGGTCAAGCTATGCGATTCGCCTAAGTCGATTCTGATCCAGCTTGGGTCGGTATTAAAATTCGATTCCCAGCGCGTGCTCGGGTCACCGTCTACCGCGTTACTTGCTGCTTGCAGGTTGGTGCTACCAACCACCACCTTATTAAGCGCAATATTGCTGTTGCTTGTCGGCGGTGCACTACTAGAGTGGCTGTAAGTTTTCTCGGTTGTGCTTAATGCACCGTTGGTAACGGTATCCCAGTAGGTAAAAGCGTAGCGGATTTGGTCTTGGTCGCTCAAGCCTGTGACACTATGAGTATTACTCGCCGCCGATTGTGTCATGCGGATATTTTGTTGACTGCCATCGTTAACAAAATAATGCACGTCGGCCCAAGAATTGCTGTTAATAAACAACTCGGCGGTCGAACTATTGATTCGGTTGACGCCGCTATCGGCGTTGGTTTGCGCGGATGATAATGCTGTGAAAAAAAGGCTGAGGCTTAAAAGTAAGATAGTGATCGGTTTTAGCACACGGTGAAATCGTGATGCACCGTATTGTGGGGGCGATTTGATTTTAATCATTATGGGGCTCCTTTGGGGTTTAGCTCTGTAAGGCTGCGGCGCGGGATAAGTCATGGAGTAGGGCACCTTAGGCCGAGTGATAGCGTCATCAAACTCAAGGCTCTGAGCTTGATGACGCGTGTGAAAAAGCGTAGTAAGTTGCGCGCTTATTTAATGGTCAACGTCTCTTGGTGTTCAAGGTTGTTGGTACGCGTCTGTTTTTATCGTGGTGTTACTACTGAGTGGTGTTACTTATTTGTGGCGTTACTAGTCTGAGCCTAAAACCTCCATTTCGTAGATCGAATAGCCCCAGTTGTTACCGGCGCTACGTTCTGTGGCACGCAGTCGAACCCAGCGGTAGTTGCCGGTAACGGTTACTAGGTCGGTGCGTGCACCAAACTCACCACCTGTTTCGAGAGCGAGGTCGGTCCAGCTCGAGTTGTTGTTCGACCCTTGAATTCGGTAAGTGGCCGCGTTGGCTGCTTCCCAATCTATATTCACTTGTGACAAGCTTTTGGCTGATCCTAAATCAACTTTCAACCACGCCACACCGCCACCATGGTTTGATTCCCAGCGGCTACTGGCATTGCCATCAACGGCAAGATTAGCCGCTTGCAAAGAGGCCGTAGAGGTTGCCGTTTTGTTCAACGCTTGATTGCTGACTACTGGCGTTGTGCTACCGCTATGAGTGTAAGTTGCGGTGGGAGAGTCGACCACTTGGTTGTTGGCAGGGTTGAAGTAAGTGAACCAGTAAACCAGCTGATCGCCACTTGCAAGCCCATTAACCTCAAACGTATTGCGGCCATTTGCTTGCACCATGAGATGATTTTGTTGTGCACCACCGTTGTTGCTGTAGTGGACGTCAGCCCATGCGTTGGTATTAACAAAAAATTGAACGGAAGAACCGTTTAATGCCGCTGCACCGAAGGCGTCATTTTGTGCTATTGGACAGCCTGTTGCATCAACCGGCGTTGCTGCGGGAGTGTTAGCACATTGATCAGAACTATCTGCCACGCCGTCACCATCGCTGTCAGTCGGTAGCTGATCTTTCAGTTTGAACTCAATCCAATTAAGGTTGAAAGAATCACCCGTTACATCAACACGAACCGTATACGTTGCCGCTTGAGAAATTGTCACTTGACCGAGATTATGGGTCTGGTAAGACTGCCAGCCATTGGTCGATGTCATTGAATCAGATCCAATAATATTACCGTTGAGACTGACCGTGTAAGCCGGGCCACTGGCTTGATTGGTTGCTGCTCGTGACAATAGGTCATAGTCGCCAGCACCTAGTTCTACCGTGTACTCTAGCCATTCGCCGATACTCGTCCAGCCAAGGTTACAGACACCATCGGTATCGCTTGTTGATTGTAGGTCGACATCATCGGTGCGACATTGGCCACCGATATTGCCACTACTTGTATCGTTAAAAGCCACATAGTCTTGAGCTTGAATTCGTTTGGTTTCAGCAATGATTATTACTACTGGGCAACCCTGCGCGTCTACTTCAACGCCAGCACCGGTGTTCGGGCAATTGTCGTTAGCGTCAATCACGCCATCGTTATCACTGTCAGCGGGAGGGTTTCCTCCGCCTTGGTAAGTCACGTTATCGATGGCATACTGAAATGGAGCGCTCGGAAGGTCAATCGGATCACTCGAAATAGCCAGCATATACTGCAACGATTGGATGGCAACCAACGAGCCACGCAGATCAGCCAGTGGAATGGTTACTTGACCCCATTGACCATCGCGAAGCAAGCCAAATTTATCCTCATTAGCTGGAAAGGTCAGCCAGTTTTCGTTGCTAAACGTATCGGTTATGCCAATCCTGAACGACACATTCGCTGGAATACGGATATTGAATTTGACATCACCGTCTTCGAAGTTACTCATATCACGAGCTTGGTTGGTCTGGATGCCACCACCGAACCAGGTGTTCTGGCTGTCGTAGCTCCAAGCAATCACGTTGTCACCTTCAAACGGTGCAAGTGTGCCTTCGCTACTCGTTGTGTCCCATAAGAAGATACTTGATCCAACGCCCGGTTCGAGCTTATTGGTGGTTGGGGTATTGTCAGTAAAAACACCAAAGGTACCTGTTTCCGGCTGGCTACCAGAGCCCTCGGTAACCGAACCGTGGCCGTCTAATTTATACACCCGCAGATAGTCAATTAGCATCGTACCGCCATCAGGTGCGGTTACCATGGCATTGGCTGCCGCCATGCTTGCGGCAT
>JAESTB010000028.1 GCA_016763815.1 Arenicella sp. | reverse complement strand
TAGAGAAGGGCGGCGTAAAAATGCCGCGAGCCACTATGAAAGCACTCAACCTCGAGCTTGGCGACAAAGTTCGATACTTAATCGGGTAGACCATGACAGAGCAAAACAGTTCAAAGCAAAAAAGCTATGAAGTAAATTTCGATGGCCTGATTGGCCCTAGTCATAATTATGGAGGCTTGTCGCATGGTAATGTTGCGTCTAAAAGTAATGCCTTAAAGATTTCGCAGCCGCGCAATGCGGCTTTGCAGGGCTTAGAGAAGATGCAGACCAATCGTAGCTTTGGTTTACAGCAAGGAATTCTCTTGCCACAGCAGCGGCCGCATTTGCCGACACTGAGAAAATTAGGTTTTAGTGGTAGCGACAAAAGCATTATCCTACAGGTCTCGAATAGTGCGCCTGAGTTATTAGCCAGTTGCTATTCGGCTTCTTCGATGTGGACTGCGAATGCGTGTACCGTGTCGCCAAGTGCGGACTCGGCGGATAACAAGGTGCATTTTACCGCGGCTAATCTCTCCAGCATGTTTCACCGCTCTATTGAGCATCAATTCACCGGTAAGTTATTGCGATCTATCTTTAACCACGAGGTGCATTTTTCACATCATAACGCCTTACCGATGAGTAGCCAGTTTGGTGATGAAGGTGCTGCAAATCACAATCGCTTTACTAATAGTTACGGCGAGCAAGGCTTGCAACTCTTTGTCTTTGGGCGGTATGCGTTCAGGCAGAACCGCGTCGCAACGGCAAAGTTTCCAAGTCGTCAGACTTACGAGGCGTCACTAGCGATAAGCCGTCTACATCAGCTCGAAGAGAGCCAAGTGGTTTTTGCTCAGCAAAACCCTAAAATTATTGATGCAGGGGCGTTCCATAATGATGTAGTCAGCGTCTCCAATCTAAATACCTTTTTCATGCATGAAGAGGCGTTTGTCGATAAAGCGGCGATGCAGGCTGAGCTGCAACAGAAGTTTGCCGCGCTTGCGCCTAACAACCCCGAGCTGAATTTTGTTGAAGTGCCGACCGACATGGTGTCATTGGAATCGGCGGTTAAATCGTACTTGTTTAATTCACAGCTACTGCAATTGCCAAACCAAGACGGCATGACGTTAGTGCTTCCTGAAGAGAGCCGCGACAATGTAGAAGTGTTTGCCTACCTTGAGTGGTTACAGACGCAATCAACGCCGATCAAAGACATTAAATTTGTCGATGTGCGTCAAAGCATGCAGAACGGAGGCGGCCCAGCCTGCTTACGCCTGCGAGTTGCGCTTACTCAAGAAGAGCTCGACGCAACTAATTCGAACTTTATCCTAGACGATGACCGGGTTTGCAAGTTAAACCAGTGGGTAGAACGGAACTACCGAGAAGAAATAACCCCAGATGATTTAGCTGATCCGGCCTTGGCAGAAGAAAATTTCGTTGCGCTAGATGAACTAACACAATTGTTTGAGCTGGGTTCTTTCTACGAGTTTCAACAATGAGTTTCTTGAAAACAACCTTGGCTAACCCCATCAGCGCTGAGCCGCATTCTCTAATGCTAGAGAACGGCGTTAATCTCGAATTGCTTGAAACTGGGGTTTTGCGAGTTTCGCCAGCACGGCAAGGTGACTATCGTATCGTGATTTCTTGTGGTATTCACGGCAATGAGACCGCGCCGATCGAGATGGTCGAGAAAATTTTTAGCGAAATTAAGAGTGGTAAGCTAACGGTGACAAACGAGTTACTGCTTATTATTGGTAACCCGCCAGCCGCCAATCAAGCGGTGCGCTTTATTGACGAAAATCTTAATCGACTATTCTCTGGCAAACATCAGTCCTCATCAACTAAAGAGGCTAGGCGAGCTAAATTGATCGAAGATCATGTTGCTGAGTTCTATCAACAAGGTGAAGAGTCGCGCTTACATTATGATCTGCATACTGCGATTCGAGGGTCTGAGTTAGAGAAATTCGCGGTTTATCCTTATCTTCACAATCGTGATTGGCCGAAAACTCAAATCGCTTTTTTAGAGCGCTGTGGCTTAGAGGCTATATTGCTGTCGACTAAACCGGCTGGCACCTTCTCATACTTCACGAGTACGCAATTTGGTGCCGATTCATTTACCATCGAGTTGGGAAAGGTGCGCAAATTTGGCGACAATGATATGCGTAATTTTGCGGATGCAATGCAAGGCCTGCGTGAACTGATCTCAGGGCAGGAAGATTTTTCAAGTGAGTTAAAGAGCATCCAAGTATTTTCGGTTGTCGAAGAAGTTATTAAGCGAAGCGAGGCGTTAAAATTACATGTCGCTGACGATGCCAAGAATTTCACCGCTTTCCCGAAAGGCTCACTCTTGGCCTCAGATGAGGGCTACGAATACCGTACACAACAAGACGGCGAACGTTTTGTTTTTCCCATCACTAATATACCAATCGGTCAGCGCGCGATGTTAGTTGTTGCGCCAACCATTCTGTAAACGATCACTTTTTACGAGTTATTATGACTGCAAAAACAAAAGTATCTATCATCGGCGGCTCTGGCTTTTTATCCGCTGAATTGCTTAGAAACCTATTAGTACGTGACGATGTAGAGTTGTTATGAATATCAAGCAAAGATCATATCGGCCAAAATATCGGTCAGGTGCACCGTAGCTTTTACGGTATGAGCGATTTGGTGTTAGAAGATATTCCGCCAACCGAATGCGTTGCAGGTGCCGACATTGTGATATTGGCGATGCCGCATATCATCACCGCCAAAGTAGCGATGGAATTATTTGACACTGATGTGCGTATCATTGACTTATCAGGCGATTTTCGACTTAAAAACTTGCATGATTATACCCGTGTATACGCGCCAGAGCATCCATGCCCAGAAAGGCTAGGCAGCTTCGTTTACGGCATGCCAGAACTGTACGCCGACGAAATCAGAACCGCCAAACACGTTGCTAACCCAGGTTGTTTTGCAACCTGTATCGCCGCGTCATTACTGCCGCTGGCGAAGTCTGGTCAGCTCAGTGATAAAACCGTTCGCCTAGTGGCTTTAACCGGCTCTAGCGGCTCTGGTGTGCACCCGCAAGCGGGCAATCATCACACCGTTCGAAGTAATAACCTTAAAGCCTATAAGGTTTACAATCATCAGCACGAACCGGAGATCATTCAAACGCTTAGCGCCGCAGGTGCTAATAATGTGTCGTTAGATTTTGTCCCCGTCTCAGCACCCCTGAGCCGCGGCATGATGTCTATTGCTCAGGTTGATGCGCCAGACGGCATCACTGAAGATCAATTGCGTGAGCAATACCAAGCCTACTTCGCCGACTTCCCAATGATCACGATTTTACCTAAAGGCATGACACCTGAAGTGGTCGCGGTAAAGAACACTCTGCGTATTGAAATCGGCTTGGATATAAAGACAGATCCAACTACGGGTAAGCGCACGCTGTGCGCTATCGCTGCGCTCGATAACTTGATTAAGGGCGGAGCTGGTCAAGCAATTCAGAATTTTAATTTGATGACTGGCCATGAAAACGCTTACCAGCTACAACAACCGGGCATGTGGCCGTAATACTATGCCAATCATGTGTCCAAGTAGGCAAATAGGGTAGACGCTAATGAAAAAACCT
>JAESTB010000027.1 GCA_016763815.1 Arenicella sp. | reverse complement strand
TTATTTTAATGCAGATAACTGCATTGGTTGTCACGCCTGTGAAGCGGCGTGTAGTGAAAAAAATGACAACCCAGCGCACATCGCTTTCCGTTCGGTTGGTTATGTTGAAGGTGGTAGTTTTCCTGATTTTCAGCGTTTAAATATCTCAATGGCGTGTAATCATTGTGATGATCCGGTTTGTTTAAAGGGTTGCCCAACAAACGCCTACACCAAACATGTTGAATACGGCGCAGTATTACAAGACCCGGATACTTGTTTTGGTTGCGGTTACTGTACTTGGGTATGCCCATACAATGCACCTCAGCTAGACCCAGTTAAAGGCCAAGTTTCCAAGTGTAGTATGTGTGTTGACCGACTTGAGGTTGGTTTGAAACCATCATGCGTATCAGCGTGTGTGGGTAATGCGCTTGATTTTGGTGTGATAGAAAATATCCCAGAAAACCGTGAGCAAGCTAAAGTCACGATTCCGGGCTTCCCAACACCAGAAATCACGCATCCGAATATTCGTTTTCAACAAACTAAAAATACTGCAGATGAAATGCGACGTACTGATTCAATGCCGATTAAATATCGCAAAGATGAAACGGGTGAATTCAAACCGACGGTTGATCGTAAGTTAGGTAGTGCTAAGTTCTGGAACCTTGAACGTTTAAGTTCTCGTGAAAATCCATTAGTCGTATTTACGTTATTAACACAAATGGCGATTGGTGCGTTTGCACTGGCTTTTATCGCTAGTTACTTTATTCCAAGTTTTACCAGTTTCCAAGCTAGCTCAATCTATGTACCGTTTGTGGCTTTCTGTTGTGGCGCTATTTCGATTGGCTTGTTTATGTCAACGATTCACTTAGGTAAACCATTGCGTTTCTACCGTGGTTTTAATAACTTACGGTGGTCACCAGTCTCACGAGAAGGTTTTGGCGTAGCCATGTTTATGACCTTTGCTGGCATTCACATGTTGTTTAGCCTACCAAGTAACCCATGGGTTCAGTCTGTATCAGAGATTGATTTGAGCGTTTTAGCGGGCAATAGCATATTGTCTGGTTTAAGCACTACAACCGCGGTCCTTGCGATCATCTCAGGCTGTGTAGGCTTGTATTACATGGTTAAGTGTTACCGCATTCCGGCCAGACCCTTTTGGGATCATTGGCAAACGGCAACTAGCTTCATAGGCAATAGTATTTCGTTAGGCGCTTTGAGTTTAACGGCAATGACGATTGCCACGCTTGTTTTTGCGGGCGCTGACTTTAGCACCGCATTGTTAGCCGGTGGTGGCGTAATCTTGTTTGGCTTAATAATTGAAGGTATTGGCTTAATAGTACACGCGAAAGAGATGCGCGACGCTCAACACGAAGGTGCGGCATCGTTCTATATTCAAGAGACTACGTTTGGTAAAACGTATTTATTGCGTAACACTCTACTGTTACTAAATATTCTGTTAATTGCCGGTCTACTAGTTTCTCAATCAAGCAGCACTATTGCTCTAGGATTATGGGCGTTAGCGGTTGTAACTCTAATCACGACCAGCGTCGTTAGCCGAGCCTTGTTTTACATCTTAGTTATACCAACAACAATGCCGGGCGCGTTCTTTTGGAAAAACAAAGGCTTTGAGCAGCATGCTAAAGATATTGGTTTAGCGGCAAGTATGCCAAGCGCGGGTATTATTGATAACGGCCATTAGGCTATTGTGAAAAATATAAACAGGGCGTTTACATTCCAAACTAATGTCGGTAGAGGTGAATTACCTTTCCCTGCCGACATCCACGTTTACTTCTTTATTCCTTGCCGTGGCTAATAATATATTTCTAAACTTTATTTTTTATAAAATTGCTAGGTAAGTGAAAAAGCACCCAGCAAGGTGTGCAAGCGGGGCATACTTCGCCTCTTAGCATGCGTTGATACTGAAGAAAAACCCTGGTTTGCATCTAATCAGATAAAATAAGGCGATAGAAAAGCGGGTGGTTTGAGATGGCCAAATATAAACCTTATAATTACCATCAAAGTTCAATGGTGATGACTAATTACCAAGAACACCACACACTCAAGACAGTGTAAAAAGCATATTAATGGCAATGTAGAGGTGATTTTATGGATGCAAAGTTTTGGCATAAGCGCTGGGCGACCAATGATATCGCTTGGCATGAACGTTCTGGTAATACCCTATTGGTAGAGCACTTCAAGGCATTGTCGCTTAAACTCTCTGGCCGCGTATTTGTTCCACTCTGCGGTAAAACAAGAGATATAGCTTGGCTACTAGGGCAGGGCTACAAGGTGGTTGCGATTGAGCTTAGTGAGATGGCCATAGAAGCGCTCTTCCAGCAACTTGGGATGAAGGCCGAAGTTAGTCAAGCGGGCTCTCTGACGCGTTATAGTGCTTCTAATCTGGAGGTCTTTGTCGGCGATTTTTTTTCTCTCTCCTCTGAGGTCATCGGCTCGGTTGACGCTGTTTTTGATCGAGCGGCTTTGGTCGCGTTACCGATGGAAATGCGCCTTAAGTACACGCAGCATTTAGCCAAAATCACGGTCAATTCTGAGCAGTTATTGATCGTTTTTGAATACCAACAAAATCTGATGGACGGACCTCCGTTTTCAATTTCAATCGATGAGATTAATTTGCACTATAAAAAATATTACAGTGCGTCGCAGTTAAGTAGTGTTGATGTAAGCGGTCGACTGCGGGGAGATTTTGCTGCACAGGAGAACGCCTACCTTTTGCGACCGATAACCGCATCAGCTTTATCTTATTCGGCTAAGTGAGATCGGATGGACTAATCGGTTAAACATTTGGATAAGCGTAGATTCCCACAATGATTTGATTAAGATCATCAACGAGGTGGCATGGAATCATGCATCGAACTGTTGACTAAAACCCGCGCCTCAAATCATTACGACTTTCTGCTTTTATAAAGTTTACTCCCAATAAGGTAAGTCTAGCACTGCTTCATGTTTATGCTGGTTTGCTGCATCTTCGAGCAAGGTTGCTTAGAGTTAAGCTTTAATTAGCTTAAATTTAATAGTTTTAGCTAATTTCTGTGGTTTTTAAAGTGGCGCGCTTATCGGCTTACCCGTTTCTGTATTAATTAACTGTATAGGAGCAGGAGAGTACTATGGCTTATCTAAAGCCTTCTGAGATTGTAACCAATAGGGTCGAAGCTGGCGAATCTAAAGTTTACATGTCGACTAAAGACACTGTATTTAGAGCTTTTATGGCGGGTTCTATTCTATGACTAGTGGCTGTGTTTGCGATTACCGCCGCGACTAAAACTGGCTACCGTTACTTGGTGCTGTTTTATTTCCAGTCGGCTTCATTATGCTGTATTTGATGAAATTTTATTTGCTGACTAGGATCTTTACCTTAGTGTCGCTTGCGTTGTTATATAGGCGTCGAGGAGTTACGGTATATCAAGTTCTGTGTAATTGGGTTTAGTGTACGTTGTTAATTTTGCCGATACTTTAACCACGATATTCATGATGGCTTTTATCTTGGCCTATGGATTTAACACTAACGGTGGTGCTTTAGCGTTAAAAGCTGCAACAATCGGTGAGTCGAGAACGCTGGGTTACCAAATACACGGAGCGGGCGGCTGGTTTACTATTTTTATTGGCGGCATGTTATGCAATTGTATGGTGTCAATGGGCGCCATGATTTCTACTTCAGCAGGCAACAAGGTGGCGGCGGCCATGTGAATGCGGCTAATGTTGTTCTTCTTCATTGGCTTTGAGCACTCTATTGTGAACATGTTTTTGTTTCCGCTCTCAATGATTATGGGTGGTGAATTTACCGTGTTTGATTACTTGATGTGGAACGAAATCCCAGCGGTATTAGGCAACCTTGTTGGTGGCCTATGCTTGGTTTGACGTTGTATTACACTCATGTACGCACTAGCCCGGAGCGTAAACTTGGGGCGGCGACTAGCAATGTTATATAAATAGACTCTCATAGTCGTTATCAACGTATTACTCAAAGCTATCTGAATTTATTCAAGATTTACACAAACCGAAGGTTAAATTTGTAGCTCAAGCGCGCCCTCCATTGCTAGAACGAAACCTCTGCATAACTCGACCAACGATTAAAAATGACTGTAACTGTCTTATTTGAGTTGAAACTCTTCCGCTTTTGCTTGAAAAACTTGCCGAGGCGCGGCCTAGCGTAGGCTGGATTCAGTTTAATCATGTGTCTACGACCCATGTCGGTGTAAAGAGAAAGTTGCTGCACTGATTGAGATTAGATCTTTGGCGGCGTTAATGTGTCGAGTAACAAGCGAGATGTTTTCCATTATCTGCTTCATCCGTTATCATAGCTCTTGGGTTCAGCTGTTAATATTTATTGGGTTTTGCTTATGTCGAGAAGGCTTATTGGGTTTGGCATAGTGCTAATTGGTTACTTAGCTGTTTGTTTTTCAGTGCATCTTGTGCTGTATAAATCTACTCTAGAGTTATCCTCATACAGAACAATGATCGCTTCGGTCCCTGCTCGTATCCATGACCCGATGAGCCAATATGAAGTGCAGCATCTTTCGTCGCAAGTTGCAGAAATAGAGTTTGGCGGTGACCTTCGCGCTCTCGGCCTTAGCTTTGTCGCTCAGCCTTTGACTGATTATTTAGAACCCACCACATTTGATATGAGTGCTAGCTTGGCGTTACTAAATGACGGTAGGTTACGAGCAGCACAGGTAAAATTTGATTCTCTATCATCAAAGATTGGCATCGCTTACGCACGACGACTACAACTTTTGCGCACCCTATCTCGAATAGCTGGCGCGGTCGGTCTGCTATTGTTGTTGATTTTTGTTTGGCTATGGCGACGATCGAAAGGTCAGTGGAGTCACGAGATAGGAATGGTAAGCGAAGAACCTTCAGACCAGACCTTTTCTAGTTTTGCAGCTTATTTACAGTCAGTGGTGGAAGAGGAAGTGAAATTCTCTGGTCATCGAGCATCGCTCAGTTGTAAAGGTTTCGATCTAGAGCACCTTCCTGCAACGGTTCGAGAAGCGGCCGAGCTAATCGCAGAACAGTTAGTGCGCAATAGTATTGAACACGGTGGTCGGCCGGCCGAGCAGCGGTTGTTAGCCGGTAAGACTGATTACATCTCCATCCGAGTTACGATTGAAGAGCATGATGAAAGTTGGTTATTGTCTGCTTGGGATAATGGCGAGGGCTTAGATGGCGCGGCAATTCTACAGCAAGCGATCAGCCTAAATCTGATAGATCAAACAGCGGCGGATGCCTTAGCGCCAGAGCAGCGAATTAGGCTTATATTTCTGCCTGGGTTTAGTAGCCGCGAGACCGCTATTTCCGTCGCTGAAAACGATAAACCGCTATCACAACTCCGTGAGCTCGTGAAACGCCAGAGGGTGCCATGTCATTGCACAACCGATTCGGCGAGCATTGCCAACTCTCGGTGCGCTTCCCGAAGTTATAAACGCGATAGGGTGTAAAGCCATGTGTATGATTGAACTAGGGTTTTCTTAGTAAATGAAATTTTCATCGGAAAATAACAATTAATTCCGCACCACTGGTTCAATTAAAGGCCCCGAAAGCCTAGCAATTAACCGAGGTTACCCTATAATCGCGCTTTGTTTTTGGGCTAACCAACCTCTTGATATCTAATGAATTTACGTAATATTGCGATTATCGCACACGTTGACCACGGTAAAACTACTTTGGTAGACAAACTTCTTCAACAATCAGGCACCTTCGATGATCGTGCGGAATTGATTGAGCGTGTTATGGACGGTAACGATATCGAGAAGGAGCGCGGCATCACTATTCTAGCCAAGCCAACCGCTTTGACTTGGAAAGACTACCGCATAAACATCGTCGATACACCTGGTCACGCCGATTTCGGTGGTGAGGTTGAGCGTATTCTATCTATGGTTGACTCGGTGCTGTTACTGGTTGACGCCGTTGACGGCCCTATGCCTCAAACACGTTTTGTAACTCAGAAGGCCTTCGAACATGACTTAAAGCCGATTGTAGTGATTAATAAGATTGACCGTGAAGGCGCACGCCCTGATTGGGTTCTAGACCAGACCTTTGATCTATTCGATATGTTAGGCGCTACTGATGAGCAGTTGGACTTCCCAGTGATCTACGCTCCGGCAATTAATGGTTACGCCACTGACGATCACACCAATCTGACTGAAAATATGGACACGTTGTTCCAAACTATTATTGATTGCGTACCGCCACCGCCGGTTCAACTTGATGAACCGTTCCAAATGCAGATTTCGCAGTTAGATTATTCATCTTATTTGGGCGTCATCGGTATTGGGCGTATTAAGCAAGGTTCAATTAAATGCAATGGTCCTGTTACTGTTGTTAATAATGCAGGTGAGACTCGTAACGGCCGGATTGCTAAGATTTTCGGTTTTAAGGGCATCGAGCGTATGGAAATCGACGAGGCTCATGCTGGCGATATTGTTGCGGTAACCGGTATGGATGAGTTATTCATCTCAGAAACGATCTGTGATCGTGCTGCGGTTGAAGCTCTACCTGCATTGACGATAGACGAACCGACTGTGACCATGACCTTTCAGGTGAACACCTCACCATTTGCTGGCCAAGAAGGTAAATATCTTACTTCGCGGCAAATACGCGAACGTTTACAGAAAGAACTATTGCATAACGTTGCTCTAAGAGTTGAAGACACCGCTGATGCTGAAAAATTTAAGGTATCTGGTCGTGGTGAACTGCATCTGTCTGTTCTAATTGAAAATATGCGTCGTGAAGGTTACGAGCTCGCTGTGTCGCGTCCTGAAGTTATTTTTAAAGATGTCGGTGGTGAAATTCATGAACCATACGAAATTGTGACGATTGATATTAACGATGAACATCAAGGCACCATCATGAAGGCCTTGCAGGAACGTGGTGCTGACCTAGAAAATATGACGCCAGACGGTAAAGGGCGCGTACGACTGGATTTCTTGGTCCCTTCTCGTGGTTTAATCGGTTTTCAGACCGATTTTATGACTATGACCTCAGGCGCTGGCTTGATGTATCACGTGTTCGATCGCTACGCACTGAAGAAAAACAAGTCTTTTGGTCAGCGAAAGAACGGTGTGCTGATATCAAATGGTACTGGTAAAGCGCTTGGCTTCGCGATCTTCAACTTACAGGATCGTGGCAAGATGATGATCAATGCAACGCAGCAAGTATACGAAGGCCAGGTGGTTGGTGTGCACTCTCGCGATAACGATTTAACCGTTAACCCTTTGAAAGGTAAGCAACTAACTAATGTTCGTGCGTCAGGAACGGATGAAGCATTGCGCTTAGTTACACCGATTAAGCACACCTTAGAATCAGCTCTTGAGTTCATTGATGATGATGAATTGGTTGAAATCACTCCAGAAAGTATCCGTATTCGAAAGCGCTTCTTAAGTGAGAATGATCGTAAGCGTGAAGGTCGTTTACCTAAGGCCTAAATCCTGATTTAAGAAAGGGTTCGATATCGAACCCTTTTTTATTTGTAGTGTAAGGTTTTATCCATGTTAGTTTGTCAGGGCATGGGGTTTTGTTAGTAAAACTGCATTTAGCGGCTCATCGAAGAGCGGCCATGATAGCGTGACAACGCGTTTAACTTAGATAAAGGTTGATTTCTCGCAATGGTTATTTACGATTTAATATGCGACTCTCGGCATGAGTTTGAAGGTTGGTTTAACAACTCTGACGATTTAGTTTCTCAGCAAGAAAAGGCGATTCTGCGTTGCCCTGTGTGCGATTCTCTTGAGGTTAGTAAGAAAGTAACCGCCCCAAAGTTATTTAGGAAGAGTAATTCGACGGCCGTTGAAAATCCTCAGCAACGTCAGCCTGTTACAAATTTGAATGCTGGTTCGGTAGAAGCTTACAACAAGCTTCAAGGCATGCTGACTAAGGTCCATGAGTATATTGATTCAAACTTTAAGGATGTCGGCAATAAGTTTGCCGATGAAGCTCTGAGTATGCATCGTGGCGACAAGGAGCTTAACAACATTAGAGGAACGGCAACGGCCAATGAACTGAAGGGTCTAGCTGAAGAAGGGGTTACTGCACTGCCTTTGCCTGATAAACCGGTTGATAAGAAGAAGCTGAATTAGCTAGAAAGCCATTAACTGAGTTTATCAACCGTTTTACAGATGAGATCATAGAGTGCCCAAGCGTGAGCTTAGCTAGTAGCCTAGGCGACTAAAATCTCATTATCTTGGTCTGTGTTGGCCTTCTAATATCGAGTAAGCCATGCTCAAAAAGCCCATGTTAATCAGGTTATCACCCGGAGCTTTAATGAAAAATCCGCCTTTTGATCGAATAAGCTTTGCT
>JAESTB010000405.1 GCA_016763815.1 Arenicella sp. | reverse complement strand
TATATTAGTTACCAGCTTAATTTCTAGACAAAGGAATGCTAATTTAAGCTAGCACGTTCTAGATTCGACACGTCTATGATAGCGATCAAACAGACCGGCGTCAGCTTCTTGACAAAGTTCAAAACCATCGCCCATTCGCAGTTAACCCAATTGTAAATGCGTAAAAAATAAAACTTGGATTTACTTAAGCGTTGTAAAAACCTAGCTCTGTAATCTTTAAGCTCTTTAAACTGAATTTCTAAAAGTCTGCACCGCGTAACCGGCTAGCTACTATTACGTTTATCTATGCGGCCGCTCATACCGCATAGCTCAACTGCGAGCCTCTACCCTGAGTGTCTACGAGGTAAGCCTATGGCCGCACTTACTATCCGGCTAAAACAAGTGAGTTACCGACAATCAGCCGAAAACACAGGCTTACCGAAACCTGAACAGCGCTATAATTTAACGTTAATATTAAATGTACCAACGGTATTTTTTAGAGACCGAGTATTCAATGACGAGGTGTTGAGTCAGTCTCGAATTACCAAGAATGACGTTTGGGCCAAAATTCAGAGAAGCGCCCTTAAATACGATAAAATTGTTAACCTAGAATAAACCTCGTGGATGAGTATTGAAATGCACATTACAGACATTAAAATATGGATTCCAGCGACAACGCTGCTCGCTATTTCGCTACTGCTGTACCTGCTGGCGCCGATGCTTGCCCCGTTCGTTGCCGCCGCCATTTTGGCCTATTTAGGTGACCCTCTGATTGACCAGTTAGAGCGGTTTAAGTTGTCACGCGGGCTGGCGGTAACGCTGGTCTTTTTCGTGTTGCTAACCTTTGTTACCTTGCTAATTTTATTATTGCTGCCGATTTTACAAGAGCAAATCAGCGGTCTGATTCAGCGTACCCCGAAATACCTTGAGGCAATTGATCCGTTATTAGAGTCACTCGCCGCTAAATTGGGAATCACAATTGAATCATTAAATTTTAAGGCCTTGGCCAAGGAGTACTGGCCTCAAGACAGTGGCAGTACTAAGAACATGCTACTCGTCATTACGCAGTCGGGTAGCGCACTCATTAGCGCCATTATGTTTTTCATGTTGACTCCAATAATTACCTTTTATTTGTTGCGCGACTGGGATGACCTATTAGAATTTATTCATCAATTAATGCCACATAGGGTCCGTGACCGAGTGCGGCGATTAGCAAAACAATCCGACTCAATGCTAAGTGCCTTTATTCGCGGCCAACTCCTAGTGATGACGACTCTTGGCGCACTTTACGGAGCGGGCCTTTCACTAATTGGCTTGCAGTTTGGTTTATTGGTAGGGGTGATCGCAGGGCTACTTAGCTTTATTCCCTACCTAGGCACAACCATCGGTGTATTAATCGCTGCGATTCTATATATGGTTGAGTATCAAGACTGGTTTGGTTTGTGGAAAGTAGGTTTGGTGTTCGCCATTGGCCAGGCCTTAGAAGGTTATTTTCTGACACCTTGGTTAGTCGGTGACAAAATCGGTTTACATCCGGTGGTAGTGATTTTTGCGGTGTTAGCTGGCGGCCAGCTTTTTGGCGTCGCTGGGATCTTACTGGCACTGCCAGCATCGTCAGTGATCGCCGTCTTAATTCGTGAAGTGGTATCGGTTTACAAGCAGAGCGATGTCTATCTGAAGTAGACCTCGCTCAGCCGAAAAAACATCAAAACTATGAGGGTAACTTAACTACCCTAGCGAGCTTGAAGCTGACGAGAAGTGATTTTTTCGAGCGTTAAGGTAGTCACCTTTCCATCTCGTTCATCGCGAACTTTTAGCGGAGACAATGGGTATTCTTTCGATAGCCAGAATATAGACCTCCGTCTATCCGAATCCGTTCTATTCATGGTGATCTTGGTTGTCGGTAGCATGCCGAACGCGGTCTTAATTTCTTGCTGTTCTATACTCTCAATACTAAAGCCTCGAGACCGATGCTCACTAGCATCCAGAACTTTGAATGGTTGGGCGATAGCGCCAGTTCCTTGAGAAAGAGCAACTGCGATATAAAAATTGCAGTTGTCTAATAAGTATTCTGATGGAAATCCATAAATAGAATCGTCTTGATAAACGATAGACTTAGTTGGCCAATCATATTCAAGTGATTTTTTATACCCATTCTTGCCTGTGCGCTGAGTGGCATAAGAAATAGGCTTGAGAGAGGCATCATTACGGAGTCGAAATTCACATTCATCTTGCAACTTACCCTTTACTAATAATGACACCATGCGGCTTGCCACGGTATGTGTTTCAACCTTGAAATGATCTCCGTTTCGTTCAATTCTGGTCTCCAGTTTACCTACCTTAAAGCCTCTAGCTCTGACCTTATATTCTATCTCAAACACCTCGGTCTCACTCTCAACAGTCTTATCCAAGCCGGGCATATCTAAGCCCACCTTATCTGAGCATAGACCGACCTCATAAAGCGTAAGACTGACCAGTATTATTAAGGTTTTGAACCGCAATCGTCGCACAATAGTTTCCTCCAAGTTGTCGCATTACCGAGCGACGGTTCGCTACGAAACAACCGCAGCAAATATTTAAAACTCAAGAACCAGTACTCATTAAGGCACCTTTGCAAGTGTAAAGCAGTTAGCTGAATGGAAGCTTAAAATAAACTAATAGTCTCGTTTTTCGTGATTTTTTAGAGTAACTGCGGCGATAGAGCTATTCAATCAGGTTTCTAAGCATTAAAAAAATTCAGCAACACCTGATTTCTGCCTAATTTAACCTGACTATTCCCGTCATAACGCCATAAAATCACTGTGTTTTTATAACACACCATGTGTTTTTTGAGACTATTAATTGACAACAGTCGAGCATGACAATTGATCACATTCCCAAGAGGCCTAATTCACGCCTAAATATTGATTCTTGTGTACTATACAACCATTAGTGAGTTAGGGGTTTAGGGAGTTCACTATATAACTAAATAGATAATAACTACGGACAAAGTAAAAATGGCGAATATAGACGCAAGTTTAAAAGAATTAATGGGTATTGACGGGTCAATGGGTTGCAGTATTGTTGATTACACATCGGGGATGTCTTTGGGCACCGCTGGTTCGGGGGTTGATTTAGAATTAGCTGCAGCTGGCAATTCAGAAGTAGTAAAAGCCAAAATGGCAACAATGAAGTCGCTTGGGATTAAGGGAGGTATTGACGATATTTTAATTACTCTTGAAACCCAACTACACGTGATTCGGCCTACAGCGAAGCACGAAGGCCTATTTATTTACGTAGTTCTGGATAAAGCAAAAGCGAACTTGGCGCTAGCCAGGCGCAAGGTCAAAAGCATAGAAGATAGCCTAGAAGTATAATCTAGGTATTAATGAGAGAGTGCCGGCTAGGTTTCGCGCTCTCTTCATTAATGGGTAGCTTGTAAACAAGTGGGGTAGCACTTCTACAACAATTGTCCGTCCCTCAAAAATGGAAAGTTAATTGTGCCTATGGCTAACATCAAGACTGCTGTTGAATGTTATAGCTAAACCTTATCGGGTTAGTCAATGTCGTTCCAAAAATCATATTTGTAGGTATTTAAATGAAAGGGTTGGGATAATGAAATGCATTACTTACGTAAGTAAAGTGGTCGCTAGAAAGAACTCTGCTGTAATTCCAGTCGGGTTTGCAAATATGTTCAGCGCGGCTAGAAAGAAGAACGCTGAATTGCAGATTACCGGGCTAATCTCGTGTCGTAGCGGGTACTATATCCAGCACCTCGAAGGTGATAACAACATAGTTGATCAACTATTTTCTAAGATAAAGTCGGATTCACGGCACCACCAAGTCACCGTATTGTTTGAATTTGAAATCGCCCAGCGATCCTTTCCCGAGTGGAACATGAAACTGGTAGCGACAGCCAATGAAGACGCTAGTTTTTTGAAGTTCATGGATCAAAATAGCGGGAAAATATCCTCTCTTGATAATACTCAGCGACAGCTATTAGGAATTTTTTATGGGCTTAAGAGTTCGTCACCAAACTCCAGACGTAGTTATGAAGGCAAAAGCTTGATGTTATTAGCTTGGCCCGACCTTATGCTACTCAGGCAGTCTCCGACCGTTATTAAATTGTGCGCTCAGTTAACAGCGCAACCATATCCTTATAACAGCTTACTTGAGAGTCGACGCTTTGGTACACAGCGACAACTGGATAAAATTCTGCAAAAGTTTGAAACACTTGAAATACTAAGTGTGACAGACTCGCTTAAACAAAACATCCCAGTTAACCGAGTCGGTTCCTCAACTCGTTTTTACTCGAAAATGAAAACCTTTTTAGGATTGAGATAGCCCCATGGACTATAGAAAACTCGCGATCATAGGCGAGGTTGGTGCTGGTAAAACAACGCTGGTATCTACCCTTAGCGAAATCAGCCCTATTAAGACCGAAGCCAAATCGAGCATCGACATCGGTAAACAGTACACGACGGTCGGCATCGACTATGGTCGAATCTCACTGTCTGAGGACACAGCCCTTGGTCTATACGGTGTTCCAGGACAAGAACGTTACTCGTTTCTATGGGAAATCGTTAACAAGAACCTATGGGGTTTATTAATTCTCATCAAATTTGGAGACACCCCAGACTATGATAATTTAGAGAACCTGCTCACTTTTTTTGCGCCGTCGGACAAACAAACAACCTGCGTGATCGGGATAACATATTGTGATACAGCAGACGACCAAGAATTAGCAGCACTGAGCCTAGAGATTCAAATGATGTTGCAGAGCCATCATATCGTTGCGCCAATCTTAAATATTGATCCCGGAAATCGAGATTCAGCAATGTCTGTGTTACACATATTCAACGCCATCAACAATCAAACCTGATCTCAGTTAAAATGATGCCAAATAATAAAATTAAAGTTAAAACCGAATTACTAGAAGGAATAAGAGATCTCTGCGAGAACAATAGAGACGTATTCCTAGTTAGCCTTTGTACCACCGACGGTTTTTCAATAAAATCATTCGCATCAAAAGAACTGAGTGCCGAGTCTGATAAATTAGCGGCGATGAGCAGCACAATTGCGGCCTTGAGTGATTCTGCGGCTAAGCAAATACTAAAAGATCAATTTAACATCACCATCGTTGAAACTAACTCTGGCAACATGTTGTTGGTAAGAAGTGAATATCTAGATTTACCATGCGTTCTGACAGTCGCGGCAAGAACAAGTATGTCGCTGGCAACGGCTCGATATAAAACCAAGAAGCTCGCCGAAATCATCAATAATATTTCCTAAGTCTCAGCACCTCAGAGCTATCGAACGGGTGCAGAATAGCTCTGCTTATCGCCAGCAACAATGATTAGGCAAACTAAGTTCAGCCGAATTAGCCTTTCAGAATAGCAAGGCTAATTGTATCAATTTGCGACGTCAGCGTTACAGCGATCGATAATAATCGATCAGCCTCCACTAGACGGCTCATCATCCAGCAATACTTTTTCGGCCCAGTCTGGACCCATGTGTTGGGCGATGCAATCGCGCATAAATTGGCGTATTTTCTGCGAAGGAGTTGTATCCTCCAATTCACAAATTTTTTCAAAAATCCGCTTCTTTCTAGGGTCGACCAATAAGGTTAATCGGGTAGTACGTTTTTCCATGGGCTTGAGTCTCAGTGTTTTATATGTATTTTAAGATGGCCTTAATTAGCATCTAATTATAATAAATATATAATTTTGATGAACCTAGGGTGTTTGTGTCGTAGCTTTCAATGCAAGGGTCGACTCGATGGAGACAGATGTCCTGAAAAAATTAAGGCCAACCGAGTATCGGATAAACTTCTCTTGAAAAAGCTGTTTGACTGCTGACTCAGCGCTTTACCATTTTTTTGGACTTGAATAAAAAGCGGCTGTAGATAAGTCCTACCGATAGGCCATGATCTCTTTCGACTAAGGGCGAGTCGTCAAATGTGGCTCCACTAATATTGTCATAGCGCAGAAACCAGAGCCATAGTCGGTCTTTATCTTTGGAGCGCATGGTTAACAATAAACGTGAGCCGGAGTAACCACTACTAGCCTGATAAGCTGGACGGTCATCAGTGGCAAATTGCGGATCTACACCATAAAAAACATTCTGGTAATCGCGAGAACCAAATTGAGGCCCTAATGCTGCACTGGCACGCCACGGTTTGCCGCCAAACTCAAACTTATGGAAATAGGAGATATTAGGCGCAAAGGTATAGCCCGATTCGGTCAATCCATTGCTGCCGATTTCAAAGTTTACTCGAACCGGAAGGTTTAACAGCCATTGATCTCGATCGTTTTCAGCCAGCATGACCTCAAGCGATGGGCCGATTTGCAGCAAACTGTCGATATCATCCATTCCGGTGCGTAAATCAACGTCGTCGCTATCGATGGCTAAATTAAAATCCAAGCTCATATCGAGCGTGTACCGCCCATCGTCAATAAGTTCGGCTCGAATTCCTTCGTCATCAGATTTCAATACCTTACCGCGATACACCGGCACCGGCACTGGGAAAACAAAGCTACGAGTTTGGTCACTGCCTGGGTAGTACGGCTGATGTAGTGCTCCAACACCAAGCCCCAGTTCCCATAAAGGAAGATCCTCGGCAAATGCGTTACCAACGAAAACCGATGATGCGGCCAACACTAGCCCGCGGCTAAATTTAAATACGCAATTCTTAATAGTCATAATCTTCCTTTGCAAAACAGGTTCTGTTAGAAACTCTCAACAAATATTTGATATGATTGTACCTTCAAGACGACCAATAACAAAAAGTGTTTTCATCTCCCTTGCTATGGATATCCGCCTTATAGACTACCAATCAACGACTGCCGCCGGTATCAATATTGATGCGCTTGCCGAGTCCATCGATAGCCAACAGAGTGGGCTAAGAGAAAATGATTTAGTCGGCTGTGACATTGACACATGGATTGGTCGGGTAGCGGCCGTAGATGAAATAGACCTCGGCGAGTGGCAGAGTCGTAACAACGCGCTTGCCGCACTTGGTTTGCAGCAGGGCAGTATCACTGAAAATCTAGCCCTGCTAAAAGAAAAATACTCCCCAGCTCGCGTTGGCATTGTTATGGGGTCGAGCACCGCGAGTATTGACCGAACCGAAGAGGCCTATCGCAACCTCAATCAAGCCGGTCGCCTAACACCTCTATTTCAACAACGGTTAGTCCATAACCCACATGCACCGAGCTTATTTGTAGCGCACCACACCGGCATTACAGGCCCGGCAATGACAATCAACACGGCTTGTTCGTCATCGGCTAAAGTATTTGCGACTGGGGCACGTTGGTTAGCTCAAGGAGTTGTTGATGCCGTGCTCGTCGGCGGTGTGGATACGCTTTGTCTGAGTGTTATGTATGGATTTAACTCTTTGCAGTTAATCTCCGACACCGTATGCAGGCCATTCGATCAATCTCGAAACGGCATAAATCTCGGCGAAGCGGCGGGCTACGCGATATTAATGCGAGCTGAAGACGCCATGCTCGATGCTGGTGTTGCCCTGCGCGGCTACGGCGAAAGCTCTGACGCACACCATATGTCACACCCTCACCCTGAAGGTTTGGGCGCGCGCTTAGCGATTCAACAAGCGCTAAAGATGGCCGAGCTAGGTACGCAAGATATCGACTATATTAACCTGCATGGCACAGCCAGCCAGGCCAATGACCTGATTGAAGGAAAATTAATTGGCTCTATGTTTCCAAAGTCTACACAGGTATCTTCTACCAAAGCGTGGGTAGGTCATACACTGGGGGCTGCAGGCATTACTGAATCATTGATTGCAGTTGATGCCTTGCGTCGAAACAGAGTCCCAGGTTCATTAAATTTAACCACCTTAGATGAGCAATTAGATTTATCTATACAAAGCGATAACCTAGCAAGACCACTAGATTATGTTATGTCTAACTCGTTTGGTTTTGGTGGAAACAATTGCTGTCTGGTATTTGCCAAGACAGGTGACTACGTATGACCAGCATAGATTTTCAGATATTAGGCGTTGGCGCCTGGGGGCCTAATTTTCAGAATTGGTCAGAGTTATCGGCAATATTAAATGGCGAAAAGTTAGAGGGTCATGGCATCAAGGGCCCCAAACCAGAGGTAATACCAGCCAATGAACGTCGCCGTGCGCCATTACCCGTTCGCCTTGCGGTAGAGTCATCTTGGCAAGCGGTAAACGATGCCGGTCTTGACCCCGCCGAGCTACCCTGTGTTTTCGTTTCGGGCATCGGCGACACACAACTAACCGATTATATGTGCACCGTCTTAGCGGCCGACAATAAGGCGCTTTCACCGACTAAGTTCCATAACTCAGTACACAACGCCGCAGCCGGATATTGGACTATTAGCACGGGTTGCACACAAGCCGCGAATTCAGTTGCCGGCTTTCAAGAATCGGTTTCATTGGCCATGATGGAGGCTCTGATTCAGTGCCAAGCCGAGCAGAGACCGCTGCTAATAAGCTTTTATGACGCACCCAGTTCTGAGGTTCTATGCGAGCTGTTGAAGAGTGACGTGTCATTTGCTGCATCTATTGTCATAGCACCTCCAAGCTACTCGGCCGCTAGACCCGACTTCTCAGCCCAGATCAGACAACACGAGTTGAAACAACAAGAGAACCGTTGGCCAGACCTTGATGCTCACCAGACGCTGCAGAGCGGCTATGCAAAAAACCCCTCGGCAAAAATTCTGCCACTATTGAAATTATTGACGTTGGTCGAATCGATAGGCTCTGACGTCATAGAGTTACCATTAAGCCAACAAACTAGCCTGCGAATAACTCTGGCACAGAGCGCTTAATCAATGCGTTTGCCAGCGACAGATATCAATATCCGCACTAATGAACATTAAAACTAAGGACGTAATCATTGCTGGCGGCGGTTTGGCGGGGCTCACGCTGGCACATCAATTGAAGTCATCTCAGCCAGAGTTAGATATTTTAGTGGTTGAGAAAAATACCTTTCCGGTGCCAGAGAAAACCGCCAAAGTCGGAGAGTCGACGGTCGAAATTGGCTCACATTACCTCAAGGAGACGCTTGGCTTGAGCCGCCATTTCGACGAGCGGCATCTACGTAAGCATGGCTTACGATGTTTTTTTGGATCACCACAAGACGATTTCTCACAACATGACGAGTTGGGGGTAAGCGAATTATTCGGCTTACCAACTTACCAAATTGATCGTGGTGCAATTGAGAACTATCTGCAGAAACTTATCACCAGCAACGGTGTGGAACTGATAGATAGCGCGAGCACCTCAGATATCTCGATCAGTAAGTCTGATAACGCCATCACTATTGATAGCCCCCGAGGTAAGCAACGTTATAACAGTCGGTGGCTAGTTGATGCGGCTGGCAGACAGTCGTTACTAAGGAACAAACTCGGCTTACAAAAAAGTTCCGCGCACAAAGGAAATGCATTATGGTTCCGCATCGACCGTCAAATAAAATTAGATCAATGGTCGAGCAATGAGCCCTGGCAAGCCCGTATTAAACAACCTAGCACTCGTTGGCTAAGCACCAATCATCTAATGGGCGCTGGGTACTGGGTATGGGTCATACCGCTGGATAATGGCGCTACCAGTATTGGCATCGTGATGGATGATCAAGCGTTTTCCGAGCACGATTTCTCTACTTACGATTCAACCTTTGGTTGGCTGCAAAAGAACCATCCGCGTTGTGCCGAGGCGATTGACGGAGCCGAGCTATTGGACTACGTGGTGATTAACGATTACTCGCTCGATTGCAAACAGATGTTTTCCGAGCAAGGCTGGGGCTTAACAGGAGAGTCGGGTGTTTTCGCTGACCCGTTTTATTCCCCTGGTAGCGACTTTATTGCATTTAATAACACCTTTATTAGTGATTTGGTTAAGAGCGATTTTAGCGGTCAAGATATTCGCCTCAAAAGCCGTGTGTATCAAAACATCAATCGCTCTTTCTTTGATAGCACTATGTCGCTTTATACAGGTCAATATGGCGGTTTTGGTGACCGGCGCATGATGTCTCTAAAGCTGGTTTGGGACTATTCTTACTATTGGGGAGTACTAACACTGCTATTTTTTCGCTCGGCAATAAGCGATGTCGCTTTGATGCGAGAACTGAACCCGATATTGCGTTCTGCACAAGTCATCAATGCGCATGTTCAAGCCCTATTCCGCAGCCGCGCCAAACAACGTCTGGTGCTACCGGCTCAGGGTATATTTATGAATCAATATCCGCTTCCATGCCTGCAGCATTTTAATCAAATATTAAGCGACCAAAGCTCGCATAGTACGCAGCAGGCGCTGGGCGGAAATGTAGAAAAGCTGCATCGAATCGCCTTCTACATAGAGCAGATGCTGCAGGAAAATGCGGGCATGAGTATTTGCGATGAAGAACGCTCGCTTTTCGGAGACTATCGTAAGCATGTATTGGCCTAGCGTAAGCACTTATTGGCCTGGCGTGGGCTGTTATTGGCATAGGCTTTGTTCCTTCGGCAGCTCGGTTAAGGCCTAATGCGTCACAAGATAATATTGGCCACAGCGATAGCTGCGGTAACCGTCGCATATCCCTTTGCGGTGTATTTTGGTATTCAATACTTGACGGTATCTACCCTTTCTCTAGTGTTGTTTTCACTATTGCTGCTTCGCTTGCTGATATTAGGAAACTATAAGCAGCTGCCGCAGCTTATTCCTGTGATGCTGGTTGGTATTCTTTGTTTATTCGCCGCTTGGTTCAATAGTGAGATATTGTTACGTTATTACCCAGTACTAATGAATCTACTTTTCTCGATATTTTTTGCTTTGTCGTTAATCAGCGAGCAATCGTTAATCGAGCGTTTTGTCAGCCCGTTTAAAAAAGAGATTAGCGTACACGCCAAACGCTACATGAGAGGTCTCAGCAAGATTTGGGCATTGCTTCTACTGCTCAATGCTGGCGCTGCATTTTACACCGCATGTTGCCTTTCTATCAGCCAGTGGGCGCTTTATAATGGCGCGATTGTTTACCTAGGGTTTGCTGTGTTTACCATGTTTGAATTTGCCTATCGCCAGTATTATAAGAGCAAATACGAAAATTAATTACTATTAAATATTATAATAGTTAAGCAGCGCCCGAACTCAAAAGACCAATTTGTCAGCGCCACAAAGCGAGACGAGTCGAATACCAACTATGCAAATTTTAAATTCTGAGCGGCTTACTCCTAAGCGGCTTAATAAAGAACTAGATTCAACCCTATGGCCCACCTTCGAACGGGTCTCCGGCGAAGTGCCATCTTTACAATTTGAACTACTCATTAATAAATCACTTAATTATTTTGAAGGCCATTTTCCAGAACAGGCTGTGTTACCAGGCGTGGTACAGATTCACTGGGCAGGAGAACTGGCCACGCGACTTTTTTGCTGTAGCGGTTTTGGCCAGCTTAAGAGTGTGAAATTTAACAGCGTGATTTTGCCTGAGACAACGGTAAATCTTAGCTTGGACTACAACCATCAAAACGGTAAATTGAAGTTTAATTATTTCGATACCGAGCAACCCTTCTCGTCAGGCATTATGTTGTTCGAGGTGGCTCAATGACCACTAATAAATACTGCCTGGTCATACCTCATTTTAACCATGTAGCAAATTTAGCCGCATTTTTGCCACTGATTTTGTCGGCAGACCTACCCTGCCTGATTGTCGATGATGGTAGTACCATAAATGCGAAACAAGCCTTGCGGGATTTGTTAAGCGATATTGACCAGTGTCAGTTAACCGAACATCAAGAGAATCAAGGCAAAGGTGCGGCCATGATGACCGGTGCTAAATTTGCACGGAGCCTAGGTTATACCCACATCTTGCAAATTGACGCAGATGGTCAGCATGACGTCAGTGATATTTCGGCTTTTATCGAATACAGCAAAGCCTTCCCTGAGCAAATAATTTCAGGGGCGCCCTATTTCGAGCAGTCGGCCCCTAAGGCGAGAGTTTATGGTCGTAAGGTGACTACGTTTTGGGTAGCACTTGAGACCTTATCTTTCGGCATTAAGGATTGCCTATGTGGCTTTCGAGTATACCCATTGGACCAGTTTGAGGCGGTAGTAAACCACTATTCTATCGGTACTCGTATGGATTTTGACACCGAAATACTGGTCAAGTCAGTATGGTTTGGCATCAAGCTGCATTTCATTAAGACCAAAGTGATTTACCCTGAAAATAGCGTCTCTCACTTTAGATATTTACACGACAACGTTGGGCTAATCTGGCTTCATATTCGACTGATGCTCGGCATGCTTGTTAGACTTCCGAAACTATTGGTTTGGCGCCTGACTGGCCGCTCGGCGAGTGCCTCCTAATGGCTAAGGTTAATGCCGCATCATCAACTCATTGGTCGTCAATAAGAGAGGCTGGCAGCCTATTTGGTCTCAAATTCTTATGGCTGATGCATCGAATTTTTGGGCGTTGGATGGTGTCTTTCATGCTGTTTCCGACGGTGGTTTATTTCCTTCTATTTCGGGTGCAGACTCGACGTAGTTCGTATGCTTTTCTACTTATCCACTATCGATATTTTCCCGAATATTGGGCAAAAAAACCCAATTATATTAACGTCGCACGTCATTTTTGGGAGTTTGCAGAAGCCGTCGTCGACAAGCTGATGTCTTGGGCAATAGATATCAATGCCGACGAGTTCTATATTCAAGACGAGGAGTATCTAGAACGGTTGATGGCGGATAAGCGAGGTCGCTTAATCATAGGCTCTCATTTCGGCAATTTGGAATACTGTCGAGGCTTCGTACATCGTTATCGCGATAAAGTTATTAATATCCTAATTCACGACAAACATGCAGAAAACTACAATGCGCTAATGACCCAACTCAATTCCGAGTCGCGCGTTAACATATTTCAGGTAAGCGACTTCGACATCCCAACAATGCTGCGTATTAAGGCTAAGATTGATGCTGGCGAATGGATGTTTATTGCCGGTGATCGCTCGCCACCTTCGGGTTCAAGGCGCACCGCCGATGTCAAATTTATGGGAAAAACCGCTGCATTACCCATTGGGCCGTACATGCTAGCGAAGGGTCTTGCCTGTCCGGTAGAATTGATTTTTTCTTGTTATGACTACAACAGTAAAAAAGAAAAAATCAGAGTTGAATTAATGAGTTTCACCGAGCGTGTTGTATTAGACCGAAAGAATCGCGACCAACAACTACAGGCGTATGCTCAACGCTATGCCCTTGCGCTGGAAGAACAGTGCGCCCGCACACCGTATCAATGGTTCAATTTTTACGATTTCTGGGGCGAGGCGAAATTGAAATGACTAATTTAGCGGAGAGATTCGACACCGAAATTCTCGATTTGATCCCGCACCGGCCACCCATGTTGTTGATTAACCGTATTCGCTCTCTGAGCGCCGCCGCGTCCAGCTCCATTGTAATAATAGATGAAAAAACCTCATTTTTTCAACCTGGAAAAGGAGTGCCCAGCTGGATTGGTCTCGAATATATGGGGCAAACAGCGGCCATGATTGCTGGCTTTCAAATACGTCAAGGCCTGATAGAGCCGCATTTGGGATTTCTAATCGGTTCCCGCCAATACACCGCAGTTCAAGATTTTTTCAAGCTTGAGACACGTTTGCTAATTAGCTGTCGCGAAGCCGCTCTGGTTGGCGACAATCTGGCGACGTTTAACTGTACAATTGAGGACGTCGCTAGTAATACACTATTGGCCGAAGCGAACTTATCAGTGATTCGTAAACCTCACCCTCATTCTGCGGAAAATAAAAATGTCTGATCACATGCGTGTGCAAAGAGTCGTTGTAACCGGCGCAGGAAATATCTCGTCCTTAGGCTCGGATTGGTCGAGCGTTCGACAACGCCTTTTGCAGCAACAAAATGCTGTGCGCGTTATGCCGGAATGGGATCAGTACCCAGACCTTAAGACTAGGCTGGCATCGCCAGTTGATGATTTTCAATTACCCTCCAATTTCCGTGCCAAACAGAAACGCAGCATGGGCCGTGTCGCTCAGATGGCGGTGACAGCAACCCAAATCGCTCTTGAAGATGCTGGGTTACTCGGCGACGAGGTGATTAAGAACGGCCAAACAGGCGTCAGTTACGGCTCTGCAACTGGCAGCAGCGCTGCGGCACTAGAGTTTTTCGGCTTACTAGAAGATCAATCTATGAGCCGAATTAATACCACCACCTATATTAGGATGATGAGCCACACCGCCGCGGTAAATCTTAGTGTGGTCTTTGGCACCCAAGGTCGGATGTACACAACATCAAGTGCCTGCACTGCAGGCAGCCAGGGCATCGGTTTTGGCTATGGAGCGATTCGTGCCGGTCAACAGACAGTCATGATCGCCGGAGGCGCTGAGGAATTGTGTCCAACTCAAGCGGCTGTATTCGATACCATTTTGGCAGCCAGTCTGGCAAATGAAACACCGCAACACTCGCCTCGCCCATTTGATACCGATCGAGATGGCTTAGTGCTGGGCGAAGGTGCAACAACATTGATTCTAGAAAGTTTAGAACATGCACAAGCTCGGGGCGCAACGATACTGGCCGAAATCATCGGCTTTGCCACCAATACCGATGGTGGTCATATGGTTCGGCCACGACAAGCATCAATGCAGAGAGTAATGGAGCTCAGCCTTGATGACGCGAACATATCGGCCTCTGACATTGGCTATGTCTGCGCTCATGGAACCGCTACAGAACACGGCGATATCGCCGAGTCAAACGCAACCTACCAAGTGCTTGGGCACAAACCCATTAGCTCACTTAAAAGTTATACCGGTCACACCCTGGGCGCATGCGGTGCATTTGAGTTATGGAGTAGCATTCAAATGATGAAAGAGGGCTGGTTTGCTGCGACCGTGAATCTTAACAACATTGACCCCAGATGCGCTGATCTAGACTATATTTGCAACCAACCGAAACAAATAAATACCGATCTGATAATGAGCAATAATTTTGCTTTTGGGGGTATTAATACATCACTTATTGTACGAAATGGGGCGAGTATTAGCGATTAGCACAAGGTGATATAGCAATCGAACAAACACTAGTTATTGAGATATTTAAAATACTATCAGCGACTAAGCACACGCCTACCAGGTGTTTGAATATCCACCGACACCGCAGTTTTTTGTGATGCAAAGTGCTAACTTCTTTAAAAATAAAGCTGTACCACTGCACATCTAGAACCCGGTTGTTTACAGCGACTTAATTGCCGCCGTTTATTTGTTTCAACGCATGCATAGCATGCTTGCGTAATTTTCGTGGTAAATCACTAGCGCTTATTCGACCTAACACCGGTTTGCTCTCCATGCTGCCCGCATTACCTAAATTCAAAGCGCACCATGCAAGGCCATCAATCAAGTATTTATCTTTGATACCCACCCCTGATACCAGGTTCTTTTCGAGCACACTTATACAAGCGGCAATAATACCTTCATCATCATAGGACTTGTTTTGACCTGCCTGTATAGCGGCCGCGCGCATTGTCATCGTATCCGACGAATTTAATTGTTCAACTAGAGCAGGATAAGCTGATCCCATAATCGAAGGTCTACCCTGCTGACTGCCTACCGTTTCTGAACTGTCATCCGCAACTGTATACTTAAGTGGCAATGCATGGACCGGGTATTCGCCCTCAGCGGGCTCAGCTTCAATGTAAGCATCACCATTAAAATCAGCAACGAAGCGCTGTACTGCTTCGGATATAGCACGCTGCAATTTGGCGATTAGCTTGTGAGGGCTATCTATCCAATTCTGACGTTTTTCTTCGTCAGTGCCTTCTCTATCATTGAAGGCATTGCTGGTATAAAGACTCTGATAATCCTTTTCGTTATCAATTAATTGCTCAACTGAAACGCTAAGGCTTACATAAACATTATCGAAACCTGGAGCTATGGTATATGACGGAATAACTCGAGGAATAAGTTTGCCCTCGGTTGTGCTTCCTGTCGTCACTTTTACTGGGTGTTGAAAGGCGGCGCCTGTTGCTTCATTCTCAAGCGCGCTTTTGAGGTATAAATTGGGGTTATAGTCGGCCATTGCCGCGAGTAATGGGGCAAGGCTTTTAGAACGCTTGGTATTCACGCCTGAGTCAATCGCACTGCCGACCAGCGCGCCCAATAGACCGGCTCCAGCAGCAGCGGCGGTGCTTGAGTCACTGCGCTGATATTGAATTTTTGCATCACGATCCATTAGTCGTATCAATTCAATTTTACGCGAGTCAAAGGTAGAGCGATGTAACTCTGCCGGGGGACTTACACACGCTGATAAAACCAGACTAAATAGTAGGATACTTAAAATTCTTGTCATGGTAATTCCTATTGATAATTTCAGGCTTAATTTACGCGAGCGATGATAACTGAAAAGACTAACGTAACTCAAGACCAACGCAACTCAAGACTTACTACTAGAAAGGTTCTAATACGATACCCTTTCGGCAACATCTAGGTTTCACTTTGCCGCCTCGCAAATTCAATCGCTAGGCCGCGACTTGATCGCTTTTCTCAGCGGAATTTATAAGCGCCGACTCATCTAAACTAGCGCGCATCTCGGTCTTGACCTTATAGCTATTAAGTTTATCAAGATCCCATAACATAAATTGGCACGTATACGTAAGCATAGCCTGGTTAAATTTTGATCTCGTGCCAGCGCCAGAAATTAATCGCGATAATAATCGGCCAATAAATCGATCTGCCAGCCGTCCAAATGAATACCAAGGTGTTGTGTCATCAATTCTCGGGCGCATTTCACCCAGAGTTAGAATTCGACCATCGTAAAAATGCTCTATAAGAAATGACCACGCTTTATGCCATTGACGCATTTCCTGCACGTACTGATCTAACTGTAGTTCCAACTGGGGTTGTGTAGATGCCCTATTCTTAAATACCCGTTCATCTAAGAGCCTGGCAGACTCTAATGACATAAACACGCCAGGCGAGAGCATTGGGTCTACGAAACCAAAGGCATCGCCCAATAGTATCCATCCGTTACCATAACCTAGCTTAGAAAGAAGTTGGTAGTTTGAATAAGTCATTACTTCAGAAACCCGTTGAAAGCCCTGTTTACTCAACACCGGGTTATGCTGCATTACGTTTTCCAGGCGCTCAGCAGCAGTATTACCATATGATTGGGCAGCACTATTATTAAATACAACACCAACAGAAGTTCGCCCAGGCAATGGAATCTGCCATGACCAGCCACAATCAAGAACCGAAATTACGATTTGTCCAGGGATAGCAGAGTCACTTTGATAGTTTTCAAAATGAGCAAAATGGGCTATATCGTTACGCGGCCCATGGTCGGCCTCTATACCAAGCAATTTACTGAATAAACGTTTTCGGCCGGTGGCGTCGATGAGTAAATCGGGTTGCCTCGCCCGACTAAGGCCGGCGACGGCTAACGATTCATCAGACAATTGAACATCTCGTTCAGAATTGTCTTTAGTGGCAACAACCTTGGCGCGATGTTCGATAAATCGCACCCCCAAAGTTTGAGCTCGTTTACGTAAAACGGCATCAAATTGAGCCCGCGGGATGTTGTAGGCATAATCCGGCGTACCATTGGCCGATTTTTGAAACTCGAAATCAACCCGTGGTGAACCACTGCCGTGACGCAGCCCGGCGCCCTTTTTCAACTCTGAAAATTTGGCAATCTCTTGCTCAATGCCAAGTCGTCTAATGATAGGTATCGCCGCTGGTATCAAAGACTCTCCAACGATTAGTGCAGGCCGTTTGTTGTCGTCAAATATCATGCATTCTATGCTACGTTCGGCGAGAAAGCAGGCAAGTGCGCAGCCCGCTGGGCCTCCACCAATAATTGCCACATTTTTAATCATATTTATACTCATACTAAATAATACTTAGAACCTTTTCTAATTGACCGTGCAATTAGAAATACACGTGTTATAGGCACATACGTCAAGCGCTAAAAGCGCTCCTAGCATGATAGATCACCAAACCCTAGCACATACCACCGTTGACGCTAATAACCTGTCGAGTTACATATCCTGCACCGTCCGACATCAAATAGCCAACTGCTTCAGCGATATCTTCAACCTTACCGAAGCGGCCCATGGGTATCATTTTTTTTGCTTCGCCAGCATGTATATCCTCGGTCATGTCAGTTTCAATAACGCCCGGAGCGATGCAATTGACGGTGATTTTTCGCTTGGCTAATTCAACCGCTAGGGCTTTAGTCGCACCAATAATGCCCGCTTTTGCCGCACTATAGTTCACCTGACCGCGATTGCCTATAAGGCCTGAGACAGAGGACATAGTGACTATTCTCCCCCCCATTCGGAGGCGAATCATGGGCATTACAAGCGGGTGTAAAACATTATAAAAGCCATCGAG
>JAESTB010000404.1 GCA_016763815.1 Arenicella sp. | reverse complement strand
TGCAGAAACGCCTTCAAGGCGTCTGTTTGCTCAGCAAAATCGATTGTTTTAGCCTGCGCCGCAGTGCCCTCAGGTTCCCATACATCTAGTTGCTCGAGTGTGATGCCACCCCCGACAAAACCATGCAACATCAGCAACTCATTATCGGCTCCGGTCTCTGCGCCCAGAAGCTGGTTTAGCAAGCCTTGATCGACCTGTCCAATCGGACACAATCCTAGCCCAAAATGCCAGCTACGTGACATCAAGTGCTGGCTTGCCTCGCCGATATGCGTCAATTCGGCCGCTTGCTGACCGTCAGCATTGCTGAGGAAGTACAGCGCAAAAGCAGAGTCATTAAAAATTGATTGGTTATCACCACTATAAAGCTCGATGAGCTCTTCTTCTTTTACACCGGTAGCTGCTTTCCTTAACTGACGCTCACTGGCGTCATAAGAATAAAACCCGACAAGCCCATCGTCACACCGTTGCGGTTTACAAAAAAGCAATATCGCTAAGGAACTCTTTGCTAAATAATTGCAACACTCCAGCAATCCAGTAATTGCTGTAAGCCCTACTCTTTGATTCGTAAAGCGACGCATACTTTGACGCTTAAGGACATCATACGAAGCGTCTGTAAGGCCTCCAGCGGTTTCAAAACTGTCTGCTAAATCGATATTTAATGTGCAATTGAGAAGGCCATCGAGAATGCGCTTGGCTGGCCCAAGGCACGAATCCTTCTTGTCGGGCGCAGAAGTCTGTATAGATTGATCGACTATCTGCCCGACTAGCAAACAATCGGCTGATTCGGGCAACAAAGTCATGCCGGCTTCAGTCAGTTCAGCGTCAATAATTACACCAGCAAAGGGGTCATAACCTGACACCCAGCGCAGGTCTATACAACTGTCCAACCCACCGCCTAAGCCTGCAAGTTGCTGACGAACTATCGCCAACATATAGCCAATTTCAAGGTGCACGAAACGCTGCGCTTCATCCTTTGGATACATCGGAGTAATCGCGTCCCAGTCCACCACCCAGTACAGTGTTGGTAGCTCAGGATCCCGCTCCATTACCACCTTAGAAACGGCGGCAATTAGATCCGTAGACATTCGCCCAAGCTGTAGCAATGCACATTCTGGCGCCGAAAAATAATATAGTATTACTTTTTCTTCATCGCTGACAAATTCTTCATTAATGGAAGTGGGTATTGCCAGATACAGTTGAATTGGATACAAGCTCGATGCTGACGGGTAAAAATATTTCGGCAACGGCGACGAGTCGATCCGCTCTTGCCTTAGCCCGCTGAGCAACGCTCCTAATGTGGGAAGCAACTCATTGCCCTTAAACCTATCAACAAAACCAGACCTTTCATCGGCGCCTAGCTCATAGGCTGGCCGACATCCAATTTTTTCTATGCTCGGCAATGCTAACTTGGTCAGTGAGCTTGGCAGTTGCCGGATGCCCTTGTGCTCCAGCTTAAACAGACTCCGCGCTACTGGATCGACAATCAACGCATCGTCGCTTTTGATTTCTCCGGCCTGAGGCACAACATAAGCGACGAGTGTTTTACTAAAGCGATCACCTTGGGCCAATACCACAGAATTACTGATTTCCGGGTGCTGTGACAATGCCGACTCAATTTCACCTAGCTCAACCCGGTAGCCTTGTACTTTCACTTGGCTATCTTCACGCCCCATAAATTCAATCACGCCTTGGTCATCATAACGTCCTAAGTCACCAGTGCGATACAGCAGGCCATACTTCTCATGTTGAACAAAGCTATGGGCGGTTTTTTCCGCATCTTGCCAATACCCTTTAGCCACACCAATGCCACCAATAAAAAGGTGGCCGCGAACCCAATTAGGACAATCAGAACCCTCTTCATCAAGAACGAAAAAACGTTGATTTGTCAATGGCTTACCGTAAGGAATGCTGCTGAGGTGGCCGCTGGATTGGTTAATCTCATGAAAAATTGACCAGATTGACGCTTCTGTAGCGCCGCCCAGGCTGACTACCTTACAAGACGACGAAAGCTGCTGTATCCGATCCGGCAATTCGACCGGAATCCAATCCCCGCTCATCATAATCAGGCTCAACTTCGCTAGAAACTCATCAGCTGATGATTCGCAATGCTCAACCAGCAGTTGCATCAAAGCGGGCACGCTATTCCAAATAGTAATGTCATGCTCTAGCGCCAGCTTAAACCAATCATTGGCGCTATGCCGTTGCTCTCCAACCGGCACAACAAGCGCGCCACCAACGGCTAGCAAACCAAAAATATCATATACAGACAAATCAAAACTTAAGGATGATATCGCCAGTACTCGGTCACGGCTGGTCACATTAAAGCGTCTATTGATGTCAACAATCGTATTGACCGCACCGCGGTGATCGATCACCACCCCTTTGGGTTTTCCTGTAGAGCCCGAGGTGAAAATAACGTAGGCAATATCAGTAGGGTTTACCTGTTGCTCTACTTTTCGGTCTGGCAATAGATCCAAGCTGTCACTCGATATTATTGTGCTTACTAGATCGGTTAGCTTTACATGGCCATTCGACCAAGCCTGCACCCTATCCGCTATAAGGGTGTTCTGCTGGGTTAAAACGAGTTGGCACTGACCATCCTCAAGAAGTTCTGCAATACGCTTGTCAGGTAGCTCTGCGTTAATCGGCAGATACGCAGCTCCCGATTTGAGGATCGCCATAGCAGCAACAACCTGTTCCCAGCCTTTGTCCATTACAATGGCAACCAAGGTGTTTGGTGTAGCCCCTTTTTCAATCAACAATGCCGCTAGGTTTTGGCTCCACTGCTCGAGCTTAGAATAAGAGATAGTGACATCACCGGCGATGATCGCCACTGAGTCAGAATGGTCCTGAACTTGTTGTTCAAATAATTGATGTAACAGCCTTAGGTCAACCTTTTCTTGGGCTTGTGTTAGGTCCTCTCGCGTTTGCAGATGAGAAGAAGGCGTCAGCGAAGTCAATTGCTGCCAAGACTCTGCCGCTGTTAATGAATCGAGTAGCTGACAATAAGCACTGAACATATCATCAAGCATATTTTCAGGGAACAAGTCGTCAATAGCATCCCAAACCAGAGTTAAACCATCATTCTCCTCTGCTACTTGATGATCCAGCCACACTTGAGATGTTTGCGAAACACTATAGTGCTCCTCACCAGCCTCTTCATCATCGTTAAGTTCCGCAGTTTGATCTGCAATGCCCGCTTCATCAAGGCTACTATCCATGCCCAACATACTAGTAAAAACCACAGGCATATTGTACTGCTGAGTGCCGCCGCTGAGCTTATTCAATTCACGAATAACACTGACACCACTGAACAGACGGTTATCCAAATCACGCCACAGGCGGCTGCCTATCAGGCGAGCTCTCTGCGCGAAGTTTTGGCTAGCATCTACCTCTATGTCGAGTAACAAAGAAGACGTAAAGTCGCCAACAAGTTGCTGCACTTCTTCATGCAGTGGCAGGCGATTAAATAGTGTTAAGTTCAAAGCAAAATGTTTACTGCTACTCCACGTCGCCAACACTTGCGAGTATGCGCATAACAATAAAACCGTTGG
>JAESTB010000403.1 GCA_016763815.1 Arenicella sp. | reverse complement strand
CATATCATTGGCTAGCATTCGAGTGGTAATCATGCCGGTTTCTTCGTCACCTGAGAAGGCGATGATTAGGTCTCGAGTTGGCACAAAACCTTCTTTTCTAAGCCTAATGAAGGTAGACGAAACCATTGATACACCTAGTTTGTTATCAATACTGCCACGGCCGTAGAAGTATTTATCGTCCTTGGTCAATTCGAATGGTGGCCGTTGCCAGTCTTCGGGCAGCGCATTAACAACGTCCATATGGCCGATTAATAATATTGGTTTAGTGTTAGTAGAGTTGTCGCCACGATAGCGGACGATCAAACTGGCTAAGCCATCCTTTTCGATGACTTGTACGTCTTTCGAATTAAAGCCAGCTTGATGAAATTGGTCTGCCAAATAATGTGCCATTTTCGGCACATTACCTTTGCCCTGAACCGTTTCGATAGAGATTACCTTGGTGTAAATTTCTAAGGTTTTTTTAGCATGCTCTGAATCTTGAGGCATCGCTGCATCTGCAACCTGAGCCGATAACAGCAGAATAAATAGTGCTCCAACAATCTGTGTAACGAGTAGTTTCATACGAGTAACCTCAGCGTGTGCGTTATAGGCCGTACCCTGCGGGTCGCACACCTGCGGGTCGCACACCTATTAAAAAGTTGTTTTTGTCGAAAAATTAATCTCGAATATCTTGATCCTTAAAGCCAAGTAAGTAAAGGATGCTATCGAGCCCATGGGTTGATAGCGACTGTTTAGCTGACTCCCTGACCAATGGTTTGGCTCGAAAAGCAATGCCAAGCCCAGCCGAGCTAAGCATTAGTAGGTCGTTAGCGCCATCGCCAACGGCGATCGTTTGTTGTGGGTCTAGACCTTCGTCGTTGGCGATTTTTTTGAGCAAATAAGCCTTTCGTTCAGCATCTACGACTGGGTGAATTGCGCGGCCAGTAAGTTTGCCATTCTCAATTTCAAGTGTATTAGCGTAAACATGATCGATACCAAGCTTATCTTTTAAATAGTTACCAAAATAGTTGAAGCCACCTGAGATAATGGCCGTTTTGAAGCCAAATGCTTTGAGGTTGCGAATTAATTTTTCGGCGCCTTCCATCATCTGTAAATTTTCCGCAACCTCATTTAAAACATCTTCACTCAAGCCTTCGAGCAGCGCCATCCGTTGGGTAAAACTCTCGGCAAAGTCGATTTCGCCTTGCATCGCGCGCTCAGTGATCTTGGCAACTTGCTCGCCTACTCCGGCATGTTTCGCTAACTCGTCGATCACTTCGGCTTGAATCAGGGTTGAGTCCATATCAAAGCACACTAGGCGACGGCTGCGTCTGAAAGCGTTGTCTTGCTGGATTGCAATATCCACATCCAGTTCGCTAGCGATACTTAAAAAGCTCGCGCGCATTGCTGATGGGTCTTTAGGCTTGCCTTGCACCGTGAATTCGATGCAAGACTTGGTGTCATTAGTGACCGCTTCATTCAACGGGGTACGCCCACTTAGGCGAGCTATATCGTGAATATTTAAACCCTGCTCAGCGGTTACTTTGGTAACTCTGGCGATTTCTTCGGCGGTTACTTCACGCGTTAGTAAGGTGAGAATATAGCGGTCTGCGCCTTGC
Source organism: Arenicella sp. (assembly GCA_016763815.1). Taxonomy (GTDB): domain Bacteria; phylum Pseudomonadota; class Gammaproteobacteria; order Arenicellales; family Arenicellaceae; genus Arenicella. The sequence continues at coordinate 6,540 of JAESTB010000403.1, read as the reverse complement.
TGCGACACCCAATGTTGGTAATCTTGGTCGGCGATGTCGCGTACTTTAACCTTAAGGCCCAACGATTCAGCTTGTTGTAAAAGCTGCCACTTTAGTTGGCCGGAGTTTTGCCCAGCAGGCAATTGCAGTAACATGCCTTGCGATACATGATTGTGAATCACCGATTGTCCGATATCTAAGATTCGAACATCGATTTTTTCGATCACTGAATAGAAGTCAGCAGAGAGACCAATGCGGTCTTCGCCAGAGATATTAAGTAAAATGATATTTGACACGTTTGCTAGCCTTGTTTGTTCGGCAGATGGGCATGTAAATGGTGGCCTAAGTTTACACTAAAGACGCCGGTGAACTTATGGCGAGTTAGCTGGTTTTGTTTGACTGGCCGCGTTTGTTTCCTTTTACTAATGTAAATCAGCTGATCGACACCCTCACAAACTACTAAATTAACGTATAATCTTCGAAACGCAGGTTCATCAGCGCCGAACGGTCTTTACCGGCGATGTTATCAGCGTATCAATGATCGTTAACAGCACTAGTAAGGTTATGAGCAGAAAAACCAAAGTAGGCGTGGTAGGGGTAGGTTACCTCGGACAAATCCATGCGAAAATTTACCATGAAATGGACAACGTGGAGTTGGTGATGTTGGCCGATACTCATGAGGACACGATTTCCGAGCTAGCTCAGAGGTATAGTTGTGACTTCACCACTAACTATCTCGACATGATCGACAAAGTTGATGCGGTTAGTATTGTGGTGCCCACCTCCTTACACTTTGAAGTGGCACAACCATTTTTGGAGGCGGGTATCGCCACCTTAATGGAGAAACCGATCGCGGCAACCGTTGATGAGGCTCGTAAGCTCGTTGACCTAGCCGCGCAAAACGAAGCACCGTTTTTGATCGGCCATCTTGAGCGTTACAACCCGGCGTTACGCGCCGTTGCCAGCAAAGTAGCTGAACCTAAATATATTGAAGTCCATCGACTTGGTACCTTTGTTGAGCGAGCTACCGATGTTGACGTTATTACCGACTTGATGATTCATGACCTTGATTTAGTCTTGTCATTAGTCGATGAAGAACCCTGCGATGTGCAGGCGATCGGGTCGTCGGTAATCACCGACCATATTGACATGGCCAATGTACGTTTGGCTTTTCCGAGCGGTGCAGTGGCTAATATCACCGCAAGCCGTGTGTCGAATAAACGTTTCCGTAGATTTCGTATTTTTGGCCCCGAAGGTTATTACGGTATTAATTTAATGGATCAAGAATTAGATATAGTGACCAAGGGCGATGCACCCGAGGGAAGCGAGTTTCCAGGCTTAGAAGTTGACCATATTAAATTCGAAAACGAACAGCCGTTACAAGTAGAGCTGGCGCATTTCATTGAGGTAGCACAAGGGCAGGCGATGCCGATGGTGACAGGTTTGCAAGGGCTACGAGCCTTGCAACTGGCGGAGCAAATACAGGCAATTATGCATGACTCGGTGAAATAGTAATGAGTATAAAAACCAAGCTTATGCGCGCGGCTATCTTTTGTTTAACACTGATGATCAGTGCATGCAGCTATGCTCAGTTAGACTGTCAAATTGATAACCCTGCGTTACAAGCCATGCCCAAGATTGAGGTGACGCTAACGCGTGATGACGGCCGTAGTTACATCATGACTGCTAAGCTGGCTGATAATAACGCAACACGGGCGGCGGGCTTTCAGCGGGTGTGTGAGTCAACCATCGAGGCGATGCCGATACTTTTTGTGTTTAATCAACCATCGGTGCCGAGCTTTCATATGAATAACGTTGTTGCACCAATTGATATCGCATTTATTGATAGCGAGGGCGATCTTGAAAGTATTCAAGCGATGAATCCATATTCAACGATTCAAATCAGAAAGCCACTATATAGCCCAAAGCGACCAGTGCTCTATGCATTAGAAGTTCATAAAGGGTTTTACCAAAAGCACGAAATTACCGTTGACAGCAAAATGACTTGGGCTCCTAGTGCAAGTCTGAGCGACTAGCGACGATAAACTCCAAAAGCATCCATTCTAATCTAACGCGACTTGATGATCGACTACCTTGATTGGCAATCAGACTTAACCCTTGAGCAAGTTTTTGCTGGGGCGGCGCCATTTTCATATCCATCAATCGTTGACGGCCTGGGTACGTTGTACCTAAGCAAAGACCCGCATGACAATCGCTCAGTTTTGAGACTCATGAGCGGCGATAAAGTAAATACCATTACCCCTGCTTGGTCTAATTTACAGACTCGGGTTAATGAATATGGCGGTAAGCCATACTGGCTATTGGGTAAGTCGCTGGTGTTTGCTAATCGCTCCGACCAATGTCTTTATCGCCAACAGCTAGATGATCGATGCGCAAGTGTGCCACAACGGATAAGTGTCAAGCCCAGCGATAAGCAGCGCTTTATGTATACCGACGTGAATCAACTTAATAACGCGGCTATTTTGGCAATTGTTGAAGTTGAACGAGCTGGAATATCACACGCGAACAACCCGATGTTTATCGCCACGCTTAGCGACCAAGCCGACAACGAGCCACTTATCGCAATCCAGGGAGCCGATTTTTACAGTAATCTAGTGGTCAATAAGTCGCAGGACAAAGTCGCGTGGGTGCAATGGACTCATCCGAACATGCCGTGGGACAACACACAGCTTATGGTCGCCGATTTAGTCTATCGGGCTAAGGTCCCCAGCATAGAAAACCCGAGTCAAGTTGACGTATTAGGCATCTCTAGTGGCGGCGCAAGCGTATGCCAGCTACTGTTCAGTGATAACGATAGGCTGTTTTTTTCAGCCGACTACTCAACCGATGAGGAGACAGTATCGACTGATGATAGTGATAACTATTGGAATATCCATGTCTACGATTTCGATACAGCCAAGGCGACCCGAGTAACCTCCGGTAGCGATGAATTCGGCTACCCGCATTGGGTTTACGGCGATCACCGAATTGTTCAATTGACTGAAGATACCTTGTTGGCAATAGCCAGTGCACCGTCAGGTGATCAGATGGTGTTAATTGACCAACACAGCCTCGAGTGCCGAGGCCTTTTGCCGCAGACACCCGCTACTTTGCAGCATCTACACAGTAATGGCTCAGGCCGCTGCGTGTTAGAACAGCGGCCATTCGATGCAAACTCAAGCCTAGTTCAGTTTGACTACCAAGTGATAGATCAAAGCTTGCGACCCGAAGCCTTGATTGAGGGGGCTAAGATTGAGTTTGAAATCAGCCCAGCCGTGGCAATACCTTTGCTACGCAGAGCACTGAGTACGCGCATGGTTTCTACTACGCGCCGAGCAATTCTTCACAGCAGCAGCAAACTCACGCTGAGGCGTTACCCCCGCTTTTGGTCATGGTGCATGGCGGCCCGACCGCCAGAGCCTATGGTCATTTCGACTTGCAAAAGCAGTTCTGGACATCACGTGGTTTCGCTATTTTAGACGTCAATCATCGTGGCAGTTCTGGCTATGGGCGACAGTTTCGTGATTCGCTTTACGGTTTTTGGGGAGAGCGAGATACTGACGATATTGTCGCTGGGATCCGACACCTGATAGCGCAACGCAAGGTCGACCCGAAGCGAATTTGTATTCGCGGCAAGAGCGCCGGTGGTTACGCGGTTCTCAGAGCCCTGACCGAATACCCTGAGATATTTAAAGTTGGCGCATGCTATTACGGCATCGGCAACCTAGTTACCTTGTCTGCAACAACGCATAAGTTTGAAAAGCACTATACTGACCGCTTAGTTGACGAAATATTCAACCCAGAGACGTCGAGCCAGCCGCAAAGTAAATTTTATCAACGCTCACCGATCAATAAGATGAGCCAACTTGGGAGCGCCATGATTATCTTTCAAGGAGCGCTTGATCGTGTTGTCCCGCCGTCGGTTTCGCAGGAGGTTATTGGCGTTTTAGAAAGTGCTGGTATTGATCACGAGTATGTAGAATACGCCGACGAAGCGCACGGGTTTAAGCAGCCTAAGAACAATATTAATGCATGGCAAAAGGAATTGGCGTTTTATCGCCGAGTCCTTGGCGATAAAATAGAACGAATCTAACATTTAGAGGCCTTTGCACGAATCAGGATTGAAATGAAAATGAGGTAAAATGCGGCTAGTTGAAGCAGAAAACTAGGAAATAGCGGGCTATTCACTGGTTTTCTAACAAAAGAGTAGGCGTGTTTTAACCATTTTCAATCATTTATTGGATCGAGCAAAGGTCTCATTTAATCATAAAAGAGCACCTTATGAACATCATTGAAGAGAGAACCATTGCCCTCGCTGGCGTATTACAAGCCTGCCAACAGGTACAGACATTGGCTCGCACCGGCATGGCTGATGAGACTGTTTATGCTAGCGCCATGCAATCGGTGCTGGTGCTCGATGCGATGAGCACACCTGCCATATTCGGAGGCCTAGGCGGTGTTCGATCCGGCTTAAAAATGATAGAGCAAGGGGTTTTAAACTCTCCAGAAATGAGTAACTTAGAAGTGCTGCGTTACATGATGTCGATTCTTCAATTGCAGAAGCAGCTTTATAACGACCAACAGAAATTCAGTCAATTTGGCCAAGCGATTGACCGGCTAAGTAGTTTTTCAGAAGACGATTTAGCCAATGCGTTTTCAGAGGTGTATCAAACTCATATTAGTATTTTGCGCCCGCAGATTATCGTCCAAGGTGAGCAAGAGCATTTACAGCAAGACGGTGTGCCCGAGCAAGTGAGAACGATGTTGTTGGCCGCTGTTCGTTCAGCGGTACTGTGGCAACAAAAAGGCGGCGGTAAATTCCGTTTGGTTTGGGAGCGCTCACGAATGCGCCAAGCGGCTAAAAACTTACTTGCTCAGCATTAGTTGAGAAAACACCTTAGGTTTATTAAGTACATTGGGTTTATTAAATACCTTGAACTTATTAAATAATAGTGCTCGCCTAACAAATTGTAAGCCGGCTAACCATCGAGAAAAAACATGAAGATTTCACTATTACTTACTGGCAACGAGCTCATGAGTGGCGACACGGTAGACTCAAACTCGGCGTATATCGCGCGATCGCTTAAAGATTTAGGCTTAGTTCCTTATATTAAAAAAGTAGTCGGTGACGACCTGCCATTACTGGTTAGTTCTATACAAGAATTAAGCCAGATGACTGATGTTCTAATCATTAACGGCGGCCTTGGCCCAACGGTTGATGACCTTACCTCAGTGGCCTTATCGCAAGCAATTAACTCGCCAATAACGCGCAATGTTGATGCTTACGCAAAGTTAGATGAGTGGGCAACCAGGCGCGGTTTTGTAATGACTGAGTCAAATCTGAAACAGACCGACTTACCGGCCGTTTGCGAGATAATTGATAATCCCAAAGGTTCGGCGGTAGGTTTTCGTTGCATCGCTAATGATTGCTTGATCATGTGCACTCCGGGTGTGCCAAGTGAGCTTAAGCCTATGGTCGAGAATCATCTATTACCGCTGATTCGTGATCATGGAAATATTGTTGCTAAGAGTCATATTACACGGCTGCGTTTATTTGGTATTACCGAGTCTGGCTTACAGGACACCGTTAACGAGGTGTTTCCAGATTGGCCAGCTGAGGTCGAATTAGGATTTCGTGTGCAGTTGCCGGTGATCGAAGTGAAATTCGCCACCGTTGGTGATGAATTTATGGCATTAAATCATCTATGGACTGAAAAATTCGAGGCGCATTTTCGCGATTATGTGATTGGCCGCGACAGTATTCGCCTCAGCCAAGCGTTAAACGATGCTCTTCGCGATCATAGTTTGGTGCTAACAACCGCCGAATCGTGTACCGGAGGCCAAATTGCCGCAGCGATTACCAGTGAGGCTGGCTCGTCCTCGGTGTTTGAGGCCGGCTACGTGGTGTATTCGAACCGTATGAAGCAGCAATCGTTGGGCGTGTCTGAAGCGTTGCTAGCTGAACATGGTGCGGTTAGCAAAGCCGTTGTAATCGCCATGGCCGAAGGTGCAATCGAAAAATCAGCTGCCGACATAGCGGTTTCGATATCGGGCATCGCAGGCCCTGACGGCGGCACCGACGAAAAGCCGGTAGGTGTAGTCTGGATGGCGTGGGGCAAGGCTGGAAAAATCACCGCACGTAAGTTCTTTTTACCGATGGGGCGCATAGGCTTTCAACGCACCGCAACGGCCTTAGCGATGGACCTAGTGCGCCGTGAGGTCTTAGGCTTGCCGACTGATATTGATTACTTTAGTGAATTGAAGAAGAAGCGTTGAGTTAGTTAAGGTTTAAATGATTGGTACTTGAGGAGGGGTATTGGTTTACTCTCGTTCTTACTTATATTGCCACTCGGCGGTTGCTCCTGCGGAGCGCCCGCTGCACTGCTCTAATAAACTATATCCATGTAGTTATGCTGTTGCGGGCGTTCGCTCCTTCAACTTGATCAAGGTCTCAAAATGACCGTAATTAGCATTGAAGACTCATTCGATTATATCAACGCGAACTGGTGAAAGTTACCTATTTGAGTCATCTTGAGCGAAGTCGAAAGACTAGGTGCCCCT
>JAESTB010000402.1 GCA_016763815.1 Arenicella sp. | reverse complement strand
GCTCACGGGTAGTAAATGGAATGTTCAACAAGAAACAAGTTGGCCAACAATTTCAAGTGCACTGCTCGACCTTCGTCACACGACACTGTCTGAAACATACCGTTTGTTTGGCAACTCACACCGCTCCAACGATAACCAACCATTAGATGAGCAAGCCTACCGCAATTATCTTAATGTATATAAAGCAAGTAACGCCGGCGTTAATGCGAGTTTAGAACACTTGGAACAACTGGAAGCAATTCAAAGTCGCTATCATTTCATTCCTCTGTATCAGCTCTACCAAGTTTCGGCTATGGATTTGTACGTCAATACTAATAACGCGGTATACCTAGACTATGCTGAAAGGTTTTTAAATCGCGCCCCAAAATCAATCAAGATGAACACAGAATTTAAGCGATTAGAATTTAACCTACTGCTTTTGCAAGACGAAAATGATAAAGCGGCCCAACTGATTGAAGAGTTGGCTAACTTAAAGGTGGATAGGGTGCTGTTGAACCTGTTGAAAGTCGAATTAGCGGTACGTAACAATGATTATGACACGGCGGTTATCTTAGAAAGGAAAAATGCCCTATTAAGGCCCTCATTGACGAAGCTTTATAATTTGGCTGTGTCTGAGTTTTCTCTTGGAAATATAGATTTAGCACGGCAAGCCATTAATAAGGCATTAGCCATAGCACCTAATGACACTGACTCCTACAACATGCTAGGTGCCATTGCGTTAACTGAAGGCGATATAGATCAAGCCATAAAATCGTATACAGCGTTAGTTCGCAGAGAGCCAGACAGCTACAATCTTGCCAACTTAGGCCTAGCGTTAATGTTAAACGAAGACTATACGAGTGCAATTGGGTACTTAGTACGCGCACTAGAGCAAAACCCTGATAATCCGTATTTCTTGCTCAACTTAGGCGATAGCTACAGTTTGTTGGGCGACCAAAAATCTGCTCAACCCTATTACCAAAAAGTGGTTGACCTGGATATTGATACCAGGGACGCAACGCATTATTACAGTCGAGCACAAGCACAAGCACATCTTGGACAACATTACCAAGCAATAAAAACCCTACAATCGGCCAAGGAAGTACATTCTGACACCCCTGATTTAGCTTACTCTTCGGCAATCGTACACGCGGTGGCAGGTAACCACAGCGCGGCGATTGTTGAGGTTGAAAATGCCATTAACACAAAAATGGGAACGGTCTGGTTTAATACCAAATGGTTCGTCGACTTATGTACCTACCCAAACTTCATCAACCTATTTGGCAGAGAGCCTCCAAATATATGTAAAACCAGCTAGCCTCAACCAGGCTTACGTTTAACTGAGATACCTGGGTCAATTTTGAAAGGCAGCTTGCTATGATTGTCTGCAGCTTTGAAATGAAATTCACCTCTCATCTCCAAAGCACCGCTCACATCAGAAAATTTTATGATAAGAGTTTTATTAGAATTGCTAACGCAAGCTGACCGACAGTATTTATATTCATCACTGGGGCATGTGCGATGTCCGTCGCTACCAATCAGTGTTATGGTCGCCCGACCGTTTTCGGGCTTATAGCAAACGAATTCATTACTGAAGCTATAGTTCGACTTCGAACCAGAGGGTTTCATAATCACGAAATGGAGGTCAAATGTTACTGACGACTGTGTTGTTGTACCCGTCTGATTTGGAAAGTTAACGTCAATCCAGTCGACCTTTTTTTTCAGAGTAACATCTGAATACATCACAACTGAGGGTTTGCCTACATTGCTAGATCCTAACACCATGTAAACTTTACCGGGAGAGTTATCTTTTAGCGGCAGGTTAAAGATCAGATGTTCTCCCTCAGTTTCACCGTTATTTTTTCGTTCGGTGGTCGCTACCGATTGTTGCCTAGAAATGGTTTCGTGGACACCATTGTCTTTAATTGAAGTTGGTTGTGGTTTTAAAATAGTTTGCATGGGAATTTCTCCTATTGTTTATAAATGTATTTGAACGCCAAGCCTGCAAGGCGTTCGCTATCGAGCTTGGGATATTCATCCAGGCTACCAGCTTCTTACTCTACCCACCGGAACCAAGCTCATTTCCGTCTTCATCGTATAGTCGGCTGGCGCCTATTAAAAATAGGGTCACTATCAATTCCGAATACGCCCTCGTTAGAGATATCGCATACGCCGAGACTAAATTGTTTTGGCATCGCTTAACGTTTTCTAAAATTGACATGCTATGAGTCCTGTTTATGCATCTACGCCTCTACTATGAGGCAAAAAATAAGATAGTAATATTTCATGTTATTTCACCAAGTAATTCAGGGCTATAACATAGGTGCGCATAGCGCTTAGTCGATGGATTGTTGTGGCTCGTTCAATAGGTCGCACACAAAGCAAACCACTTACAAATAGCTTAAGTCTCTATGTGCCATTGTCATAGAATGCAGTTCATTTCACTCGCAATAATCGGACCTCGTAGATTTAACTTGTCAATACGACGCCTTTTGACTCCGTTAAGAAGGCTCTGAATTTCCTTTCAAAGATGTTCGAGCATGAACCAAACTGTAGACGCCTCATCTGCGATTTGCCGTTTCCAATTTCAAATCTGTGTGTTGCTACCGATGCAAGTGTTCACGTTTGCAAAAATACGCACAAACCTCATAAAGGCCTAACTGGCAGAAAGCCCATTAGCCACCCGCCCCTTAAGACACTTCACTATTGAAGAAATTGGCACAGTTGAATATATTCAAGGGTGCAGCTTTAGTCGCAGCGTTGCTTCACCTTCAAGTTTTTGTGAGGTGAATAATTAGTTTGTTGTGACTTTTTGTCGCGACATTATCAGTCTTAACATGCCTGTTCTGATAGCTGACGATAGCAGTTACCCTGTCCGCTAACACACCTTTTTAACCTAGTCGAATCGACGTTGTGTCTATCAACAGCATGTCATTTGCACGAGTTTGCCGGTCCCGTCTCTAGCCATCCGCGAACCGCTTTTTCCAAGCGTAAATTTGCTTAGCTTTAGTCGAACTATGCGGTCTATCATAGTCCTAACTACCATAATCCTAGCTGCCTTATATAGTCGCTTAGCTTGCAGTAAGGAATTATCCATATATGCCGAAAAACCGGCGGCTATTCGAGTTTTTTACAGTGGTGCCTTGGAAAGCCGTAGCTGTTCTTCCTATACGCAATTCAATCCGATGCCTGTTACTTTAGTTTTCGTTAAGTAATGTCGTGAAATAGGAAGAAATATTTTTCTCGATATCTCGGTGCTAAGGTCATTCCTCGCTGCAGTCATCTTGATAGCAGCAGCTATATAACAGGAGAAATTATTATGGCTAACACAATTGACGTCGTTGTTGTACTCGATACTGAAGCTCTAAACGCGGCTTATCCAAACGGGATTGCACAACATCAAAAAATGGACGACTTATCTAAATACTTCAGCGTGTTAACAGATCATGAGCACACTAGCGGATCTGATGGCATTAAATGCAATGTGAACGATACGATATATTTCCGTACCGTTTCTAAGGCAGACAATGCGCATGGCGCCATCATTTTAGAGTTCGCCGACAAGAGCCAAGGTCTAGACCCAAATAATCTCACAGATTACATATCCATTCCTTCGTTCAGAACCAGCCGTTGGGCAGGCTATTCCTATGACAACAGTAAACTTACACGTTATTACTCTACCGCAGATGGATGGAAAATGTGGGATGCGGCACTCAAAGAAGGAGATGAAGTACTAGACCCACATATGATGCTTCAGGCGCTGCAGAGTACAAGTGCTCTGCCACAGGGCAGTATTAGCTATACGCTCGGCTTCAGAGTCACTTATCCTGGTTTTATTCGTGACTATTGGTTTGATCCAACAATTACCATTTCATAAAACCAAGAACGTTAGCGATGTTCCTTGATTTTTATGAAGTTTCAAAAAACGGGATAGCGCTTTATAATGGCACAGCCACCCATTTTAATTCCACCAAATAATTAGAATGGGGGGCTTTGTTAATTTTTATGCTTGCAGCCACCAAGTTCGCCTACCTAATGACAATTAGTTTGAACAGCGAACCACTAACGTATAACTATAATAGGGTCCCCTTGAAGCGTACTGATATCGACGGACATACATCGGTACTCAAAGGGCTACACTGGGCGTGCCTATAGAGCAGCTAACCAACGCGCTGACGCACAACTTCATAAAGACATACCCCGGTAGCAACCGATACGTTTAAACTTGAAACCACGCTGCCGGCCATCGGAATACTTACTAAGGAATCGCACTTCTTCTCGGTCAAGCTCCTCATACCTCGGCCCTCGGCACCCATCACAATAGCAACCGCCCCGCTTAGGTCCTCTTGGTAGATCGAATGCTTAGCTTTGTCCGAGGTACCAATCATCCAAATACCAAGTTTCTGCAGCTTTTCCATTGAGCGCGCCAAATTTGTAACACGAAAAATCGGCATAGTTTCAGCCGCGCCGCTGGCCACCTTTTGCACCACTGGCGTCATCGGGCTGGCGTTGTCTTTAGCGACTATTACAGCATCGGCACCCGCGGCATCGGCGGTTCTTAGGCAAGCACCAAAATTATGCGGGTCTTGTACCTGGTCGAGTATTAATAACAGCGGTATTTTCTTATCGTCTAGCTTTTTGATAAACGTTTCAAGCTCTTTATCGCCGCCATCTTGTTTGGGCTTTGCTTCTAGCGCAATACCTTGGTTTTGCTCGACGCCACAGCGCCTAGCTAATTCTCGTTTGTCGACCGCATGAACCGGTAAGCCGAGTTGACGCATCTGTTCAACAACGCTTTGTTGCGCCGAATTATTACTGTTTATCGTTACCCAAAGCGCTACCGCACGCTCTGGATTTACCGCTATTACCGCATTAACAGCGTGGTGGCCAAGCACCCATGACAATTGTTGAGCCATTAGCTGTGTTTCTTCTTTTTTGTTTTCAACTTGCCTTTAGAAGGTGAACGCTTTGACTTAATGTCACCGCCCTTTTTATCACGTTGAGACGATGATTTACCACCCTTATGCTTCTTGTTACCTTGAGGCTTGCCACCTTTGGCACGGCTAAATTTTTCATTTTTAACATCGGTAAGCGTGAAATCTATCTTTCCTTGCGCCATATCGACTCTGGCAACTTGCACTTCTAGGCGATCACCCGCTTGATACGTTTTGCCACTGCTCTCACCAACTAATTGCCGGTTGTCAGCTTCGTAACGATAGTAGTCTTCGCCAAGAGCCGTGATATGCACCAAGCCGTCAATATAAAATTTCTCTAGTTCAACAAACACGCCAAACTCGGTGACACTGGAAATAACGCCAAATAAATTATCACCAATTTTATGACTCATGAACTCACACTTCAGCCACTGAATGGCTTCGCGGGTAGCCTTTTCGGCACGCCGCTCAGTAGCCGATGTTTGCACGGCTGTTTTTTCAACTTGAATGAATTTCTCATCCGAGTCTTGCAAGTTAGGATTGTCTAGTAGTCGACGAATCTGCCGGTGCACCAATAGATCGGAGTAGCGACGAATCGGTGAGGTAAAATGCGTGTAAGAGTCAAAATTAAGGGCGAAATGCCCCGTATTTTCGACATCGTAACGCGCTTGCTTCATGCTTCTTAATAATGTTGTTTGAACAATTTTAGCCGTTAGCGGATCCGTTACTTTATTAATTACGTCGGCAAAATCTTTTGGCTCAGGTGTATCACCACCCCCAAGCAGTAATTTAAACTGGCGCAAAAATACTCGTGCATCCGCTATCCGGTCTTCGTCGGGTGCGTCATGCACACGGTAAATACCAGCAGCTCCGGAGTCTTCGAGAATCAGTGAGGCGCAGATATTTGCCGCCAACATGCACTCTTCGATTAGCTTATGAGCGTCATTTCGCTCACGTGCTTCAACTCGTTCAATTTTTCGTTTCTCGTCAAAAATAATTACCGGCTCAGGGATTTCAAATTCAATCGTCCCTGAACGGCGGCGACATTTACCGAGCTTATTAGACAACGCATATAAATCATGAATCGCCGGCTGTAATTCGGTTGGTACATTACTGGCGTCTTTATTGCCAGTAATAAGTGCAGCGACTTGGGTGTAAGTGAGCCGCGCATGTGAATACATAACCGCCTGATAAAAATCATAGCTTTCAATGTCGCCGTCTTTGCCTACCACCATGTCACAGACGAAGCATAATCGGTTAACTTTCGGCTTGAGCGAACACAAGCCATTAGATAACACCTCGGGCAGCATTGGTATTACATTGTTGGGGAAATACACCGAAGTGCCACGCTGCCAAGCCTCTTGGTCTAACGGGCTTTGTTCTTTGACATAGCTTGAGACGTCTGCGATGGCAACCATCAAACGGTGGCGCCCGTTCTCCATTGGTTGACAATAAACCGCGTCATCAAAGTCCCTCGCATCTTCGCCGTCGATGGTCACTAACGGTAGATCACGAATGTCGGTTCTGCCCTTGAAGTCTTTTTCGATGACTTCTTCATTAAAGGACTTTGCTTGTTTTTCAACCGCAGCCGGCCATTGATGTGGTAATTCATGTTTGCGAATAGCGATCTCAATTTCCATACCCGGAGATAAATAATCTCCAAGCACTTCAGTAATTTCGCCCAGCGGTTGGAAGTTTTTAGTTGGGTGCTTGGTAATCTTAATTGCCACCACCTGACCACTTTTCGCCCCGGCTGTATGATCCGCTAAGACTGCTATGTCTTGACCGATTCTCTGGTCATCTGGCACCACGAAATGCTGGTTACCTTCGTTGAAGTAACGGCCTACAATGATCAAATTACCGCGCTCGACGATATCGATTATTTGACCCAACAACTTCTGTCGTCGGTCCCGCCCAGTTATTCGAACATTAACAATGTCGTTATGCAGCGCATCGCGCATGTCTTTCTCACGCAGAAAAACTTTCTCTCGTGTTTCTTCAGTAAGCACGTAACCGTGTCCGTCGACATGACCGACAACTTGGCCACGATGCTCGACGATGGCATGTTTCATTGCCCATCGGTGCTTGCTAAGTTGTGAGACTTTTCCTTCATCGCGCAATAGCTCTAATATATCAAATGTTTCTTGCCGACCATCCTTGCCGACTCGGCCAAGCGTTTCAGCTATAGCTTTGGTGTTCGAAGGCTCAGTGCGCTGCGACAAATATTTTAAAACAATGTCTGTGCTTAAGCGCTTATGCTTTCGTCTTGATTCTTTTTTCTTGTTACTTTTGTTACTCAAATTTATTTCTTATTCCTAATTTCTCTATCGAGTAAAGCCTTTACGACAAACCACCTATACGCTTTGAAATCAAAGCACTAGGAGCCCTATCGCCACCTGCGGCTAATTAAATAGCGCCTGCGGCATAGTGTCGCGCCTGCGGCTAATTAAATAGCGCCTGCAGCGTAGTGTCGCGCCTGCGGCTAATTAAATAGCTTCAGCGGCTTAATTACGCGTAGAGATCTTTTATTACAATCGTTTCTGCCCTATCTGGGCCGGTTGAAACGATATCAATTTTCACGCCGACTAATTCAGCCAAACGTGCTACGTAGTTTTGCGCAGCCTGCGGCAGTTCTGCCATAGTTTGCACGCCTTGTGTGTTCTCAGACCAACCAGGCATACTCTCGTACACCGGCTCACACTTTGCTAACGCGTCGGCACCAACCGGTGCAACGCTAAGCTCTTGGCCGTTGTAACGATAACCGTTACAAATTTTCAATTCTGTTAAGCCGTCAAGTACGTCAAGCTTAGTCAAACATAATGACGACAAACCATTCACTTGACGAGAGCGACGCATTAACACGGCATCAAACCAACCGCAACGACGAGAGCGCCCGGTGGTAGCACCAAATTCGTGCCCTTTAACACCGAGATGTTGGCCAACGTCGCAATCCAATTCAGTTGGAAAGGGGCCGGCACCAACTCGAGTTGTGTAGGCTTTAACAATACCAAGCACTTCATCAAACGCATTAGGCCCAACGCCGCTGCCGGTAGCAGCCGAACCAGAAGTCGTGTTTGACGATGTAACAAACGGATAAGTGCCGTGATCAATATCTAGCATCATACCTTGCGCGCCTTCAAACATCATCGGACGACCATCACGGCTATAATCATCTAACAATTGAGTTACATCAACCGTTAGCGGTGCAAGACGCTCTCTATATGACAGAGTTTGATCTAGACACTGTTGATAATCCAACTCATCAACCTGATAATAATTCTTTAGTGAGAAGTTGTGAAACTCCATCACGTCTTTTAATTTTTCGGCAAAGTTAAGGTCGAAGACTAAGTCGCCTAGGCGAAGCCCGCGACGAGCCACTTTGTCTTCATAAGCAGG
>JAESTB010000401.1 GCA_016763815.1 Arenicella sp. | reverse complement strand
AACTATGGTCTGATCTAACATCAAGCGTTACCGTTTGATGTGCTGCTCCTTGCGTGACTGCTGCTCCTTGCGTGACTGCTGCTCCTTGCGTGACTGCCGCTCCTTGCGTAACTGCTGTTTCTTGATTAACCGCTGCTCCTTGATTAACCATAGTTTCATATAGCGAACTACGTTTGCTGAATAGCAAATTTTGAGTATTTCCAGACGGGCATAATGCCAAATAACCATTGCCATCGGCCAAGGCCGCAGGCATATAGCCGATTGGCACCAGCGCCATGGCCAGATATATTATTACAACAATTCTTGAAATAAATTTATCCATTATCTGAAACAAATCAGTCGACTAGACTAAGTACCCCTCCCTTCTCCTTAGCGATCAAATAATCAACCACTTTTAGCATTTCCGCTGGACCTCCGGCCGATGCAAGACTAACTCGATACTTGCCGTTGACAATCATCGCTGGAATACCTTCTATCTGATATTGCTTGACCCGCATTTCAGCGTCTGCAACCTGTCTTATTACCGCTTTCGAATCAAAGGTTTCAGCAAAAACTTGTTCGTTGACGCCATTTTCAGAAAAGAATTTCCCAATCATTAATTCAGACAATAAAGGACGCCCGTCTATTACAATTTGATCAAAAATCTTCTGATGCAAATCCTGAGCTTGCGGTTGTTTCTCAATGGTATAAAAGGTGTGTGCAAATAAGCGCATTAAGCCATTCCAAATTGCCGGCGATTTGGAAAACTGAACATCTGCTTGTAGGTTTTTAGCCCAGGGAGTAAGCACTTTTTCAAATGAATAACAATGTTGGCAACCGTATGAAAACACTTCAACAACCTCAATGGCATTGAAGGCCTTGGTTTCAACCGCCTCAGCTAATTCAATATAATGCTTGCCAGCTATATAGTTGCCGACCTTTTGAGCCGGCTCGACGTCGGTGGCCACCAGACTCTGGCCTTTCGTTACGGCGGCGAATAAAACCAGCATGTCTTCCACAGGGACATTTTTAAAGCGCAGAGTATCCTCAGTAGCGACTGTCGAAAGTTGGTCAATTACGTCCATACCGCTAATCACTTTGCCAAACACCGTATACCCAAACTGGCTACCACGAGGGTCAAGGTCTTGGTTGTCGACTAGGTTTACGTAAAACTGAGAGGTTGCGCTGTCGGGTAATTTTTTCCTAGCCATACCTAGCATGCAACGTTCGTTTTTTAAACCGTTTAGTGATTCATTTACTATTGCCTCGTTCGGTTTCTTTGCCACCATGCCCTTGTTAAAGCCGCCACCTTGAACCAAAAATCCGTCTACTACACGGTGAAAAAGAGTGTTGTCGTAGTAGCCACTCGCCACATAACTAACAAAGTTCTTAACCGTTATAGGCGCTTTCTCCGGGTACAGCTCAACGACAAAATCACCCTTTGATGTTTTGAAGCTTACTTCTACTGAACCGTCTATTTCTTGGGCAGACGATAATAACGAAACGCTCAAAGTTATTATTGCCAATGTGATTACCCACAGACTTGTGGATAATAATTTTGCTAACGTATTATTCTTTTGCATGTCCTTTAGCCTATTTACTCATGACCGGTACGGTCATTAATTGAATCGAACCTGTATCAAAGGTAAGCGACATTTCTACTGTCTGGCCTTGTATAAAGTCCTTGTTCGGGGCCATCATCATAAGGTGTTTTCCGCCGGGTTCGAGTTCCACGCTTTGCTTTGCGGGTATTAACATGTTTTTGATCTCCGACATTTCCATCATGCCGTCAACCGATGCCATTAGATGAATTTCGATCGAACCAAAGCTATCAGATTCAATCTTGGTAATGGTCAGATCTTTATCACTGATATTAAACAAGGTCATGTAGCCGGCATTCACGCCTGCGCCAGGCAAAGCCTCACGCACCCAAGAATTCATAATTGCGACCGAATCTCGATCACGACCAAAAGTCGACTCAGAGTCCGTACCACTGCTTATAGCACCGGCTGTAGAACTTCCAACTGCGCTAACATTGCCAGTAGCCAAATCGCTATTGGATGAGTTGTTCTTGATGCGCGCAGTCATAATTTGCTTAGTACGATCGTCTATATACTCAAGGATATCGGCTATATCAGCCTTACCTAGGTTCATGTCCGGCATCATTATCTTGTTATAACGGTTGTACAAATTGACCGCTATCGGATCCCCCGCCTTAATCATTTTTTCAGGGTTTCGTAGCCAATCAACCAACCACTGTCGGTCTCGATTAAGCGTTACTGCAAGTAGGTCTGGCCCGATTGCTTTACGATCTCGGGTGCCGTCTAAGGTGTGGCAACTCATGCATCTAGTGCGGTACAAATTTTCACCATCCGAGACATTTCGAAGATCGGGCGCCTCAGCAAAGTCCTTTTTAACCACTGTTGGCTTCCATCCATGTAACCAATTGCCGATTTGATCAGCCAATACGTATGGGTTTTCAAACGGTGTTCGTTTCATCCAACGACCGGTTTTCTGATTGCCGATAATCATATTCACATTGTGGTTGTTTTCACCGCCACCAATATCTTCGACAAACAAACCTAATTTTCGTCGGATATCTATTATTTGATCTTTATCACCGGTATAAAACGGCCAGTTGGCGCGAAAACGATCTCGATAGTCTTTTAAGACCTCTGGAGTATCTGTCTCCGGGTCGATCGTGATGGTAATAAAGTGTACATCGTTGCCTACTCGATCGCCGAGTATGCGTGAAATTTGGCCCATTTGTGCCGTCTCCATCGGACAAACATCAGGGCAAGTTGTGTATATAAAATTAATGATTACAACTTTGTCTTCTATCAAATCATCAAAGAAACGTTGTTCTTTTCCATTGTGATCTGTCAGAACGTAATTGGGGAAATAGTCACTCCCCCAAACTGATTTTTTAGCCAATACCGTTTGGCTTGATCCTAAAACTGAAATCAAGCCCAGCGCAGCAAACGCTAAGCGCGTCCAGCGCGTTAATCTAACTTTAAACATAATTACAGATTTCCCTATTCAAACAATTTGGCGAAAATGTCAGCAGGGCTTGACGCCCTACTGACAGTTGAGTCCTCTCCTAAGAGGAGCTGTTATTTACTTACTCGTTCGCTAAGATCGCGGCTTTAACCAATTTGTTCGCCTTGTGTATGGCGAAATCGATGGTTATCGGTGTTGGGCAATTCACGATGTTAAAGAACCCAGGGATTGCACCCAAATCGTCCGGTGGTACCGAAGCAAAATCATATCCATCAGCGGCATGATAGCGCGGGTCAGTTATTGGAAATAACTTCGCCGGCCATTCACGAATTTGGATATCGCCAGTTGACCGCAAAGCCTTCAATTCATTGATGCTTTTAATAATTCTGCCGTTACGTGGTTTAACCCAGTTGGTAAAACCAATATGCCAGAATGGGCTATAAGTTTGTTCCGGCATAAAATACGACGGAATTCCTATCTGACCACCTAATGGACCACCGCCCTGTGCGTTGTATGGGTTAGGTGTCGTTGGTGGATAGTTACCAGTAAGCGGAGTTTGCGGTACAAACTGAACTAGCGGAACTGCGCTCTGACCAATCCAACGATGCTTAGCTACATATGGAACACGCATATTGTTGGCTGGGCCAGCAGGATACGAGTCTACAACTACATAGTAAGGCAAGTAGTCGCCACCTTCGGACCAAGATTTATGGCCTTTCAATACAACATAAGGCTCATCGGCTACGACGTTGATTTCGAGTGCATGACCAGTATCTTCGCCCCACTTTTCACCGTTATAACGACAAGAAGTGTTTGGCGGATCATCCGGAAAGTTACCAGCAACATTGGGATCGCAGTTGTGATCAATTCCAAGTTGCTCCCAACTTTCACTACCCCAGTTAATAAAGAACGCGTTAACAATCACGTCTTTTCCAGCAATGTTGACACGACGCATTGGTGAGTAGGTATTGTCCGCACTTTGCGCGGGTAAACAACCAGCGGCATCACCGACATCAGCACATTCCGGCGGATCTAACGCTGCGTGAGCCGCCGCGTTAGCGCGGGTGATTGGATTCGGCAGGTCACCGTATAAAGTCCACATTCCACTTTCTGAAAGAGTTGCCGCCGAACTCGCCGCAAATGGGGTATTAACAAGTCCACCAGCCCACGCGATTCCCATCGATTCAGCCAAGGCTTCATCAGAGACGTCATGCAGGACAAAGAACACTTCTCGCTCATTGCCATCGGCATCAATGTTCAAGCCTCTGGTGAGTGGTATTGTGATCGCGACACGTTCATCATCAGTCGGTTCGTCTGCACTACCAATATCAACATCAATTAAATCAACGCCTGCGACAGTAACACCATCAATCCAAATTTCCAGTGCCTGATCATCGAAAGTTGGGCCAAACTGCCCCACGTCATCGCCAGTTCTGGCCGTTGGTAATGCGATTGAGTCGACATAACTAACGCCATCCCATGAAGGAATAGGTGCCGGCATCAACTTAGTTTGGCCTGGATTTTCAATATCCCAGCGCAATAGCATTGCATGATCTTCGTGTTGTGTATTATGGCAATGCTCCATATAGCTACCCGCAAACTCGCGGAAGCGTAAGGCAATCTCGACCATTACACCGCTGTCTTCCGCAGGGCCTAAGCGATACACGTCTTTACGTGCCCACTTTTCCCATTCAGGCGGTGCCTCTCCGTTTCTGCGCAGTACGATACCTTCTTCAAAATGAATGTGAATCGGGTGACTCCATGTACCACTATTGAGCAGCCTCCATACTTCTAAGCCTCCAGAGTTTTTACTTGGTGCCGCTGACAAGCGACGCGGATCCATATTGAAACCTTT
>JAESTB010000400.1 GCA_016763815.1 Arenicella sp. | reverse complement strand
TAATAAAAAAATAACTATAATAAAAACAATTGTGAAAACCGTCTTTGTGCCTTTTGGGTCTTCTGTTTCAATAAAAAAACTACTATCTAGTTTCTTAACACCAACATAATCTCCTAGCCCGTTTTCGAAGCATTCACCATCCTTAATTGCACTTTCGCAAGCAACAATTAAGTTCTTTAACCCCTGTTCGTCTCCTACAATACAATCTTCATGCTCCATCCAGTCTGAGCCATCTACTAAGTGTGGTGATTTCATTTTAATATGCTCATGGTCTTCGAGTACACATAACAGCTTATTACTGCGCACGCTCGGTTTCCACCGGAGCAAGATTCTAGGTTCGATCCGTAGGCTTCTGTTTTCATTGTGATCTTCCCTATCTGTTTTCTCTACTTGGATCATAAAGCGACCCAGCTCTGTTTCCACAATAGCAGTGCGTGTATGTATTCTCAATATTCTTTTTAAGAGGTTATTTTTATTATGTTTTTACTGAATCTCTAGAATACTAACGCGCAGCTAGCGGAGTGAAAGGAGGCGACCTTTTTTATGCTTGCTTGATATACTGTATAAAACCTAAGTTTTACGAGTGCGTAAACGACCGGTTTAAGGTTGTAGCGCATGTACTCTAATTAGAAAATTCAAGCACTAAAGTAGGTATCATTAATGATTAAGAAGGCCGTTGTTATTTTTGTTTTCGTCATGGCGCTTGCGCTGATTGGGCTGTTTACTCTTGGCCCAATAATGACTGACAAATCGCTTAATGGGGTTACCCCTCATAAACCTTTTGTTGTCAGTGATGCGGCTAAAGAATTACATGCCAGCCTGATTATTGGCGATTGGCATTCGGATAGTTTGCTATGGGATCGTGATCTTGGTAAGCGTTACGATTACGGCCACGTTGATATCCCGCGCTTACAAGCGGGCAATGTTAGCTTGCAGATGTTCACCACGGTGACCAAATCGCCAAGCGGTTTGAATTACGATCTGAACTCAGCGGATGCCTCTGATAGCATTACTAAGCTGGCGATTGTTCAGCGCTGGCCGACCGCTACTTGGCGTAGCCTAACGGCGCGGGCTTTGCATCAAGCTGATCGACTGCACAGTTTTGAAGAGCAAAATCCTAATGACTTGATGATCATTAAATCTAAAGCGGACCTCGCTAATTTCACTACTAAGCGCCTCAGTAATACTACTTTGGTCGGCGGCTTACTCGGTACTGAGGGCTCACATGCTTTAGACGGAAAATTGGCTAACGTACAAACCCTGTTTGGTGCGGGCTTTCGGATGATGAGCTTGCAACACTTTTTTGATAATAAATTGGGTGCCTCTTTACATGGAGTTAGCCAAACTGGCTTGACCGATTTTGGGCGGCAAGTGATTAATAAGTTTGACGCGCTGAACATAATATTGGACGTTTCGCATTCTTCCGAGGCGGTTGTCGCGGAGGTCTTAGCACTGTACAACAAACCGGTAGTAGTTAGTCATACGGGCTTTAAGGGGCATTGCGATACGGCGCGTAATATTGCCGACAGCTTGATGCAACAGATCGCCGCTAACGGTGGATTAATTGCGGTGGGTTATTGGGAAGGTGCGGTTTGTGGCGATAGCCCTAAGGATGTAGTCGCGGCGATGAAGTATGGCCTTGAACTGGTCGGCGAAGACCACATGTCTTTAGGCTCTGACTATGATGGTTCTATCACAGCAGGATTTGATACCAGTGAGCTGGTTGCGTTGACCGATGAAATGCTTAAAGCTGGCTTTAGTCATACTCAAATCAGCAAAATCATGGGCGGCAATATGATCAAGTTTCTACGTGAGAACTTGCCCAATTGAATCTGATTCGAGTCGTTGGCAAGGTTGTACTTATCTGTGCGCTTTCGGCATGCACTCCAAATATGCAGCTGCGTACGGAGTTTGTCGAAAGTAACTGCTTATGGGGCGAAGTTGATTGCAGCAAGTCGGCGATTGAACATTACTTAGAATATGATTTAGGCTTTATCGAATTCACCGAGCGTGGCAACTTGTACGATCGTTCAAGCAGTCAACGCGTATTAAGTTACATCAAACGACAAGCAGAAACAGAGCAGGGCGCGGCGGTATTTGTATTCGTGCACGGTTGGAAGCACAATGCCGACTATGATGATTCAAACGTAGTCCAATTTCGCAAATTTCTTTCTCGAGCAGCTGAGAACTCGGTGGTCGGTAAGCGTAAAGTTATTGGCCTTTACCTTGGTTGGCGTGGCGCATTTACCAATCTTCCTTTCTTCAAAGAGACTACCTACTGGGCACGCAAGTCTGTTGCCGAAGAAGTGGGGTCTGGCGGTGCAACCGAGGTATTCGCAAAACTGCACCAGATATTAGTCGCTCAAGCAGGCCTTCAAAGTCGCGATTCAGAATTGCACAAAGCAGAATTGTACAAAAATAGTTACGTTATTATCGGTCATAGCTTTGGTGGTGCGATTGTATTATCCGCGTTGCATGATGTATTACTCAATGATTTGGTGGCGTCAAGCGCCTCGATTAGCGACACAATAGGATCATGTAAAAAAATCAATCGCTTTGCCGATGCGTTAATTTTGCTAAACCCAGCAATCGAAGCAAACAAAGTTGTACTGCTAAAAGAAGCCGCTGCACAATGCCTGTTTGATGACTCCCAACCGCCACTCATGCATATACTAAGTAGTGATGGTGATACTGCAACACGTGTGTTTTTCCCGCTTGGCGAATATGCCAATGTCTCATCTCCGTCTAGCCCAAAGAAGCTGAAACGTAAAATCAAAGGAAAAGACATAATTTTGGATGAGCGGCAACTGTCACTAACAACTGCGGGGAATATCAAGCAATTTCGTACCGCGTATTCATCGTTCGATCAAACCGCTAAAAAATGGATCATGGATAACTGCTCGGAGAGTTTAGACAAATGTGGAATTACCGACTCAAACAAACAGACCAATCATTTTGATGTCGATGAGTACGATCCGCTAAAATTTATCAAAACTGATACGGCTTTTATTCGAAATCACAACGACGCATTTGGCTGCTATGTGCAGAGCTTTATTTCATCGGTCGTATTTGAAACACAGTACATTGAGAAGGGTTTCGACAGCTCAACTCAGCCAAAGATTAATGCGGGTTGCGTTAATTCATCGCACGGAAAGTTTGATTTCATGCAGTGCTTCAACAGCCAAATCGACGATTACGACTGCGCTCAGCCGCGCTAGTGAGAAGGTTATAAACTCTAGAAAATCATCAAACATGATTAACAGCTAATGGATAAAAATTCGGCTCTATACAATATAAGTCTATGATATATCGGCTAGGCACGCGCATCGCCACTACCAACAACGAAATTCACCATATCCACCGCACATCGCCACAGCCATTGATACCCGGGTAAGCTATGGGCCGTCGGATCACCCGTTATTGTTGGAACTATCGAATTAGGGGCACTACTGGTTTCGCTAAAGGCAATCTCCTTGAGGGCCAGCCTTTTGACTTACCATTTTCTTCAAAGCCTTTGACCAGCCAGTGTTTATAACGATAAGTGGCTTTTGATGAAGCCCTCTAGCAAGAATAGAAACGGTTTAACTTAGATTACCGTCACTATTAATTTCACTTTAACCAACCTATTTCTCCAGCGGTTAACTCTGACAATCGAGTCTGACTTAGGCGCTCGGCTACCTCAAAGCGATCGGCACTGATCTGGCGCGCTCGGCCCATGATCTCGGCGTACGGCTGAGGCCAACGAGGCTTAGCATTTGGCGACACATACCCTTGCGGATAAATTGGCCTGCCAGTTGCAATATCATATTTATCAGTCGCGCCAAATATGTGTAGCAGCTCGTGCACCAACACCACGTTATGAAAGCGCTTATTGGGCCGCAACGCACGCGCGTTAATGAGCCCAATCAAGCCGTTTCTAAGCCCAGTAGAGTGGCTGAGCGTGGCACCAGAGGCTGGGCTCTGATACAGCATAA
This sequence comes from Arenicella sp., assembly GCA_016763815.1. Classification (GTDB taxonomy): domain Bacteria; phylum Pseudomonadota; class Gammaproteobacteria; order Arenicellales; family Arenicellaceae; genus Arenicella. The sequence goes on along the minus strand of JAESTB010000400.1, from coordinate 4,529 downwards.
ACAAACGAATATGATAATCTTGATGATCATTTAACTGGTTGTTCCAAGCCCACCAACGCAAACGCAGTGCCCAGATAATATGATCGATTCGGCCGCTGCCAGCTTGAGGGATACTGGGTGGCGCGGAGCTAATCGGCGCTTCTAAGTCGACTTGAATTACATTACTTAACTCTAGTCCATAGCCTTTAGCACTTTGAGTCAGATATCGGCTAACCTCGTCGAAGTCTTTCGGTCTTAGTGACCTAACAAATTTTGCGGTGTTTAATTGCTGATCGGCAATCACCGGAATTATTTTAATCGTAACTACGCCACTCCAGTCTTCCGCTATTGATTGCTGCATAGAATAGGTTCCCCACACCGATGCTAGAACGAACAACAAAACAACTATACGCAAAATTTTAAACATAACGGCTAAGCGTATTGAGCTAGGCGTCTACCGAAACACTTTTCTGTACGCGCTTAATTTCAGTTAGGCGCGCATCATGAATGGCCTTTTGAATTTTCACGCCATCTGAATAGTGTTTGGCAATTTCTCCGCCATTGACACTCTTCGCCGCCTGCTGAAACTTTATAAACAGGGCCGCCTGTGTGTAGTCTCGGTCTTCGAAGCCGGTGCGGCCACGGGCGTCGGCTGTGCAGCACAAGGCTACTTGTTGCGCACGCTGATCGTCCATTAAACTACGGGTTTTTTCCAGCATATTGAGAACCGTTTTCGGTCTAAGCTCGAACATTTTATGCATGTGCAAATGATATTCCGATACCGCCAAGGCCAATGACTGGTACTTTTTAGGAATCCGCAGCCTTTCACACATTTGCTTAATAAGTGGCAAGCCGCCGATTTCGTGACCTCGATGCGAGGGTAATATTTCGGTTGGCGTTTTGGCTTTGCCGAGATCATGTACCAACGCGGCAAAGCGTACCACTGGGTCGTCGGTCAAGCGAGCCGCTTGCTCGACTACCATTAAGGTATGAATGCCGGTATCGATTTCGGGGTGATATTTTGCCGTTTGCGGAACGCCGAAGAGGGCATCTATCTCGGGTAAAATTCGCTCAAGGGCACCGCAGTCTCTGAGCACCTGAAAAAAGATTTGCGGCGAGTCGGTAATCAGCGCCTTCTTCATTTCAGCCCATACCCGCTCGGGCACCAAGGCGTCAACCTCACCATTGCTAACCATGGTTTTCATTAACGTTAGTGTGTCAGGGGCAATGGTAAAATCAAACCTTGCCGCAAACCTTGCGGCTCTTAAGATACGCACCGGGTCTTCTAGAAAAGCATCCGACACATGACGTATAACACCATTGGCTAAATCTTGTTGGCCACCGTGCAAATCAATAAGCTTGCCATGCTGATCTTCGGCCATGGCGTTGATAGTAAGGTCGCGGCGCTCTAGGTCTTGTTCCAGAGTTATCTCAGGCGATGCGTTAAATTGAAAACCTTGATAGCCTTTGGCGGTTTTGCGTTCGGTTCTAGCCAACGCATATTCTTCGCCAGTGGTTTTATTGATGAACACAGGGAAGTCTTTACCGACCGGTTCATAACCTTGATCAACCATGGTTTGCGGCGTGGAGCCAACCACCACCCAATCTCGGTCAGGTGCATCAACGCCAAGCAATCGATCACGAACCGCCCCACCGACCAGGTAAACTTGAACTACTGAACTCATAACTTACTTAATGCCGTATTGCTCGCGGTAAACCCGCATGCGTTCTAAATTTTGCTCTTGATCAGGCTGTAGCTTCAAGTATTCGATCAAGTCTGCCAAGGTTGCAATGGCAATCACCGGAATGCCGAAATCGGCTTCTACTTGCTGAATCGCCGACGTCTCCGTTAACCTGCCGTCCTTTTGCCCCAACTCTTGACGATCCAGCGCCAGAAATACCGCTGATGGTTTGGCACCTGCGGCGGTAATTAAGTCAAACGACTCACGTATCGCGGTGCCAGCGGTAATAACGTCGTCAATGATGGCGACGTCACCGGTAATCTCGGCTCCAACCATATTGCCGCCTTCGCCATGGTCTTTCTTCTCTTTTCGATTGAACGCGAACGGCACTTCTTTGCCGCTTGCCTCAGACAACGCCATAGCCGTCGCGCAAGCAAGCGTGATGCCTTTGTAGGCTGGCCCGAAGAGCACGTCAAAACTTAAATCGGAATTTTCGATACTGCAGGCGAAAAAACGACTAAATTGACACATGGTCGCGCCACTGTTAAATAAGCCAGTATTGAAAAAATAAGGGCTGCTGCGGCCAGACTTCAAGGTGAATTCACCAAACCGTAGCACACCCGTTTTCAACGAAAATTCAATGAATTGTTCTTGATAGGGAAGCATGATTTTTTGCTCTGAACGTTATAAAATGATATTTAGTATGATACTCACAAAACGCACTGGAGCAAGATGCTGAGGAGAATAAGGGGCGAAATAAGAAGGGTAATAAAGTGTCGATTAGGCGCAAAAATAGACTGTGCAAAACGGTTAACTGGCATTGCGCTTCTGCTTCCGTTCTGCTCAATTTTACTCGCCAATACCGGTACCGCGCATAGTGACGTTACCTTCGGCGACTGGGTTATCGCTTGCGCATCGTTTGGTGATGAGAATACACGTCAAGGCCTCGAATGTAGCATGTCGCAACGGATCGAATTCGAAGACACTAACGAAGCGTTGCTGCAACTCGACTTATACCTAAACCCCGAGGATGCCAAGCCGGAAGCCGTCTTTATTATGCCTTTGGGGATACCTTTAAGGAGCTCACCCGTTCTTTTATTTAATAACTCGACTCGTTTGTCGCTCAAGATAAGCCACTGCTACAGCGATGGTTGTTACTTTAAGGCACCATTGAACGGGGCCCTATTAGAGTCGTTTTTGAATATGCGTTCGGCAACGGTGAAGTTGATTGGCAACGGCAATGAAACCGTTAACATAGCTATCTCAGGAAACGGTTCGCGGGCAGCCTACAACTATTTTAAAGCGCTACCAAAAGATTAAGCTAGTACTGTGATATAAGTAATAGCGGCACCCCGCTGGTCGCGCAGAAATAAAAAATGTGACCAAGCTGTGATTTTGGGTGCGTTAACAAGCAACAATACGCATAATCAGCCAACAGCTTAGTTTTCAATCATCACAACCGCATAATTATTCAACTCACATGAAAGTAATTTCAGCAAATTTAAACGGCATTCGCGCCGCTGCCCGTAAAGGATTTTACCAATGGCTGGTTAAGGTCGACGCCGATGTCATCTGCCTGCAAGAGCTAAAAGCTCAACCAGACCAAATCGAAGGTGAACCATACCACCCCGAGGGTTACTACACTTACTTTCATGCCGCCGAGAAAAAAGGTTACTCCGGCGTGGGCATTTACTCTAAACAAAAGCCTGACCAAGTGCATATGGGACTCGGCGCTGGCTTTGAAGACGTAGATTCAGAGGGCCGATATATTCAGGCGGATTTCGGAAACCTAAGTGTCGCTTCACTGTATATGCCATCAGGCTCAAGCAAAGATGAGCGACAAGAATTCAAAATTGACATGATGGGCCGCTTCGAAGACAAATTAAAGCAGCTTGCTGATTCGGGCCGACAAGTGATTATCTGTGGCGACTGGAATATTGTGCATAAGAAACGCGATATCAAAAACTGGCGAGGCAACCAAAAGCGCTCTGGGTTTTTGCCAGAAGAACGCCAATGGATGGACTGGCTATTTGGTGAACCTGAGCCTGAATTAGAAGGAGGTCGAGGTGGTCATGCGGGCTTTTACGATGCCTTTCGATTGATCAACGATGAAGATGAGCAATACACTTGGTGGTCAAATCGTGGCCAAGCTTGGGCTAATAACACCGGTTGGCGTATCGACTACCATGTGATTAGCGCCAATTTGAAAGACACGGTCATCGCCGGTTCTGATGTAATCTACAAAGACGAACGTTTCTCAGACCACGCGCCGCTTGTCATCGAATATGATATTTAGCCCTATCGCTAACTTACCGTATCGACGTCACTGGATGGGACCGTTCATACTTGTGCTGATAAAGATGACTTACGAGGCGTCAGTGTTGGCACATAACACTTCAGATCAATCTAAATGACCAGCATTGCAATTACAGAACCGAAGATTCGCTGGTGGCGAGAAAAATCCGTTTGGGTTCTTTTGCTACTGGGTTTTTCTGCAGGTATGCCTTACTTTTTAATCTTCGGCACACTTTCTTTATGGCTATTTGAAGCTGGCGTTGAGAGATCAGCGGTTACTTATTTTAGCTGGGCGGTGTTGGGTTATTCCTTCAAATTCGTATGGGCGCCATTGGTAGATAGATTGCCGCTGCCGCTGCTTACCAAACTGTTGGGTCGCCGCAGAGGGTGGTTACTGCTAGCCCAAGTAGCGGTGATTTTCTCGATCGTACTGATGTCGAGCATAGATCCAGCCAACTCACTAAGCTGGATGGCCGCCAGCGCGGTATTGCTCGGATTTGCCGCAGCGACTCAAGATATTGTCATCGACGCCTACCGTATTGAGGCCGCCGAACCGCGCTTGCAAGCCATGTT
>JAESTB010000399.1 GCA_016763815.1 Arenicella sp. | reverse complement strand
GGGTAGACATAATTTGCATCAAAAGCGCTCAAAACTTGTTCAATTTCACTGTTCCAATTGTTTTTAAGGTCGGGGTTTTCACGCGCCATTAGGCCCGAAAACACCGTTACTAAAGAAAACAATACGATTGCAAAGAGAGTAGTCTTTTTTACTATATCCATACAATTAGACTGGGGGCGACTACGGGTTAGTCAAGCAGCCACTAACTAATACGAAAGTAGTTAGTCTCCAGCGCTGGTAAAATGCAGCGCTAAAACACTAAGCGTTAAGCTTTCGTCTAAACAAAATCAGAGGCACAAGAGCAACCGTAAACGGTAATAAGCGCTCAGCAATATCTCCAGGAGCATTCGGGGTAAACGACAAAATTACGGTTAAGCCGAAACCTAATAAGATTGAGCTAAACACAGACATCGGGGTAACCGAAAACCCAGCTAAACGGGCAAAAAGTGTAGGCCCAAAGGCTGCCCCGAGAGCCATCCATGCGAACAAAACTCGGCTGAATATTTTTTCTGGCAAATAAATTGCGACGACAACGGAGGCGATTACTAAGGCCGCAATAGTAAGCCTCGAAATCAGCAATACTCGCTTTTGATTATCTCCTCCCAAGCCGAGGTCATTGGCAATGGCGGCCGCCGCTGAGAGCAATTGGCTATCGGCTGTCGACATAATCGCAGATAAGACCGCGGCTAAAAATATGGCGCCAATTACCGGCGGGAACAAGCCATCGAGCATGACAAAAAAGATTTGCTCTGAATTCTCTAAGCCGCTATGCAGTACGTGGCCAGACAAGCCGACAAACCACATCCCTAGAAAGACAATCAAGTACCAAACAATGGTAATCATACGTGCTTGGCGCATTGCTTTGTCATCACGTAAGGCCATGATTCTAGCCATCAGATGAGGCTGCCCATAAGTGCCAAAGCCAATCGCCAGACCTCCAAAAACGACACCTAAAGCAAACAGCCCTGCATTACCTGCGGTTAGGCTCAGCTGGGCATCAGTACTGGTAGCCGCTAAACCATCAAGCAGACCAGGCAGCCCGCCTACGGCTAGATAGGCTGCGATTGGCATCACCAAAGCGGCAATTAGCATCAGCGTTCCCTGTAGTGCGTCGGTAACACTAACGGCCCAAAAGCCCCCTAACAATGTATAGAGCATGATGATAAACGCGCCCAAGGCAATGCTAATCGGCATCGACAAATCAAAGCTAGTGGCGAAGGTATTACCCGCCGCCTGAAACTGAGCCGCTACGTACATCACAAACGAAGCAACTATGATGAGTGTTGATAGCCATACAATCATTCGGCGCTGCCAACCATTGGTTTGGTGGGCAACAACTTCAGTTAACGTGATATGACCGTGTCGCCGACTAAACTTCATCAGCCGCGGCGCAAGCCAAAACCACACTACAAACATCGATGTGATGGAGCCTAAGGCAATCCAGATGGTAGATACACCATAAAGGTAGGCGACGCCCGTAAGGCCTAACAAAACCCAAGCCGAAGCGGCGCTCGATGAATAACTCAATGCGGCGACGATAGGCCCTAAGCCGCGCCCACCTAAGAAGAAGTCATCACTGTCAGCGGTTCTCTTTGAAGCCCAGACACCAATGCAAATTAGTATCAACTTATAGACAATTAAGGTAATCAAAACGATGTGTGATTTTTCCATTTGCTTTAGCTATTTCTCATTTTTGTAATTTTACGCTGACTAATTGTTAATCCTAAAGCCAGCGTAACCTAGCCTAGCGATATTTAAAACCAACTTTCTTTGTTCTCTTCGGCGGCCTGTTGCACCACCATATGAACCGTTTACTGAGCAAACTGCATTGAAATGTCTTCTTTATCGAAACTCTTTTTCACTTGCTCAAGTAGTGACCGATTAACACTCCAATAGTCATCTGTATTAACCCACGGGTGCAGCATAAAATTAACACGATTATCGGCCAACGCCGACACTTCGACTACTGGCTCAAGTTCTGCAAAAATACGAGGTTCTTTGGCCAGCACGGCCTTGACCTTTCTGGCCTTCGGGACACCGTTCTACAGAATTAGCTCTACGACATTTCTGTGTTGCATCCAAGGCTAGCCACACGCCGAAAGACAAAACGCGCGCGCTATGCCAGAAGGCGGGTTGAAGTAATGAAAGAAGATCGGCAACTAGCTGAGCGGCTAGACGAGTAATCGACACCACTGATATCCTTTTAACACCGTTTCATCCGTTCGGGTGAAACGGTTTTCTATTGCTACTGAATATTCGATAGTGAATAAAACCTAGAATAAAGATTTTACCGTCAACAAGTGAGATAGAATTACTACAAAATACCGACACTATGACGAATCCATGTCTACCCGCCAACTCGCCAAGCAACTATTCATTACGCTTACTCTAAGCTTATTGTTAGCCGTTGCTATCAGTAGCCAGGCACAAGAAGGTGACGTATCCAATAGCGAAAACGTTATAGGGAAAATTGACGAACAACTTAAACCGGTCGAAATTTCGGAACAACTGCGCAAGGGCAAAGAGCTTGAAGAGCTTGGCGTAGCCATAAAAGAAAAAGCTCAGCAATTAAAAACGTTAAAATCGAAAGTCCGAAAATCGCTTAGCAACCCTGAACTTGAGCTTGAAATTGAGGTGATTGAGCATCAACTCGAAACCCTTGATAGAAGTTTTGAACAGGTCGCAATCGGGAGTATCAACCTAGACGTTCTAGGCATTGATAGCCAACCTAATACTTGGCAAGAAGAACTGACACTAGTGGTTAAACCACTGCTTGAGAACCTGCGCGCCTTAACCGAACAACCGCGCAGAAAGGAAAATCTTCGACAGATTATTTCCACTCAAAAGGAAACCGCCAAGAAAGCCAAACAAGCACTCACATCAATTGATGAGTTATTGGCACAATCACCCTCAAAAATTCAAAAACAGCTTCTCGACGACGTTAAAAGCCGATGGCTACGTACCAAGGAAGATGCTGAACGACAAGAACAGCTCGCGCTGTATCAACTGACCAGCCTTAATGGTGGTAATGAACACTGGTTGAGCAGTTTAAAAGAAGCCGCGATTAGCTTCTTCCAAGATCGCGGCCTGACCTTATTCATCGCTATCGCGGCGTCGTTGAGCATATGGTTAATTTTCACTGGCCTGCGAAAAATATTCGATCGTCAAGGTAAAAAATCGGCTAAACGAGTCAACCGTACTACTTATCGAGTTATCGCTTACGCACAACGACTGCTGACCGTTTTCTTGATAGTCATCGCTATTCTAACCGTATTCTTCGTTCGTGGTGATGTTCTACTACTGGTCATTACTCTGGCGTTATTATTTGCCAGTGCATTAGGACTAAAAAACCTATTACCTCAGTTTATCGCTGAGAGTCGACTATTACTAAACATTGGTGCCGTACGCGAACATGAGATGGTGATGATCGACGGCGTCCCATGGCGGGTTGCATCGATCAATATTTTTTCAAAGTTCGCTAACCCTGAAATACAAGGAACCTTAAGATTACCGCTGGCATCGCTCAAAGGTATGATCTCAAGACCGGTAAACGATGAAAAGTGGTTTCCCAGCTCTATCGGCGATTGGGTGCTAGACGACGAGAAAAATTTATATGAGGTTATTAGACAAACCCCAGTCATTGTTGAGCTGCAAAGCGCGCAAGGTACTAACAAACTAGTATCCACGCAGGACTATTTTTCAGCTGGGTTAGTCAACTTAACCAAGTCGAAACAGATTCGTATTACAAACTCATTTGGTCTTGATTATAGCTTACAACGTATCGCCCTAGATGTTGTGCCCAAGACACTCCAACAGTATGTAAAGCAACACTTAGAGCAAGCTGGCCTTGATACAAAAAAAATTGAGGTTCGTGTTGAGTTTGATAAAGCCGGTGAGTCATCACTAGACTATCTAATTGTTGCTTTGCTAGGCTCGAACGCGTCGAAATATTTTTACCGCATTGAGCGAACCATTCAACAGGCCTGCGTAGCGGCTTGCAATGCCAACGACTGGGCAATTCCGTTCCCACAACTGACTATTCATAAAGGCGACTAAAGCACAATCACAAATTACCGCTAGTACACCAAAATCAATTGCGTGCGCTAAGCCGTCGAGCAGCCATCTAATTGTTGCTTTGGTAATATGAGTATCTTCATCCAAATCTTGAGTGGTTAATTTTTTAAATTGCAATTAATCATCGATTAAGATCTATAAAAGGGTAAAACAAAAAAACCTAATAGTCGCTTAAACAAGCGACAAGATTTTTTCTCATAGATTAATTATCTAGGCTTCGGAAAACTTCTAAAAATCGGCTATTTAGTCGTCAGCCCCTAGAAAACCACCAGACTGTCGTGACCAAAGTCTTGCGTATATACCCCCATATTCTACCAGCTCAGTATGTGTACCTTGTTCAACGATCCGACCATTTTGCAACACAACTAGGCGATCCATCTTGGCGATAGTCGAAAGCCGATGAGCAATGGCGATAACGGTCTTGCCATGCATCAACTGTTCGAGCTGTTCTTGTATTGCTGCCTCGACCTCCGAGTCTAGTGCTGAGGTCGCTTCGTCTAAAACTAATATCGGCGCGTCTTTCAATATTACTCTGGCAATAGCAATTCGTTGCCGCTGACCGCCGGATAACTTAACGCCGCGCTCACCAACTTTGGCATCTAAACCCGTATTACCCTCGTTATCTTCTAAGTGGTATACGAACTCATCGGCTTTGGCTAACTTAATGGCGTTTAACAGTTCGCCTTCGCTTGCGCTAGGCCTACCATAGCAGATGTTCTCCCTGACGGAACGGTGCAGCAGCGAGGTGTCTTGTGTAACCATCGCGATATGATGGCGTAGACTCTCCTGAGTAACAGCAGCGATATTTTGATCGTCAATTTTGATCTGACCGCTCTCAAGGTCGTAAAGTCTCAGTAACAGATTGACCAATGTTGATTTACCCGCACCCGATTGACCAACTAAGCCTATTCGCTCGCCAGCATCGATGGTCAAGGAAAAATCGCTAATTACGCCACTCTCCTTGCCATAGTGAAAATTAATTTTACTAAATTCAATCTTGCCTTTAGTAACACGTAAATTTTCGGCTCCAGGTCGGTCTGTGACTGACTTGGCCTGAGCCAGCGTATTCATTCCATCTTGTGTGGTGCCTATCGCCTCAAACAGTCTTGCCAGCTCCCAGATAAACCATTGACTCATAGCTTGTAGGCGTAAGGTCAATGCACCAGCCACGGCAATCGCCCCGGTACTAACGATTGATTGTGTCCATAACCATACGCCAAAGCCCATAGTCGAGCAGATCTATAACGCATTTAAAACAATCAGAGTTGTATTTAGTTGCGTCACCAAGCGCATTTGTTGATACACGCTATGCAGCATCTCTTGCATACTATCCTTAGCGTATTGCTCCTCAGCATTGCCGGATGAAAACATCTTCACCGTTTGTATGTTGCTGTAAGCATCGACCACTCGACCAGTCATCGATGAACGAGCATCCGATTGTTCAGCTGAAACGGACTTTAACTTAGGTAAAAAGACACGCATCACTAAAACGTAGGCCGCCAACCAACAGAGCAGAGGTAAGGCAAGGCGCACGTCGCTGCTGACAAAAATCACCAGAGCGCTGCTAAAATAAACCACAACGTATACAACCAAGCCATTAATACTAACAATTGAGTCGCGCACACTGAGCGCGGTCTGCATAACTTTGGTGGCGATCCGGCCAGCAAAATCATTTGCATAGAAGCTGGCTGACTGGCCGAGTAGATAGCGGTGTGCTCGCCAGCGAATTTGCATTGCGAAATTGCCCAATAGGCCCTGATGTTCAAGCGCTGAATCTAATAGGCTCAGCAAAGGCCAGACTAATAAAATCAATAGCGCTACGCCTATTAATTGCGATCCATAAACGTCGAAAAATGTAGAACGATCACTTACCTGCATCCAGTCAATCATATTGCCGATGGCATTAAACATATAAACTTCGATGCCTGAGATCAACGCCGACGTAACAAACAGGCACAGCAACAGGAATCGAAAAGGTTTGGCGTAAAACCATACAAATTTCAGCATACTGCTGGGAGGTTGCTCGACCTTATCCTCAGAGAAAGGCGGCACTGCGTTTTCGAAAAACTTAAACATCATTATTTTTTACTAGTAAGAGACCTTTGCACCAAGCAATATTACCACTGTTCTTTTAAACAACCTCGTTGCGTTATACGATTCGCGACTCTCTTTGCTTGAAACCCTTTACTTTCAGGCGCACGCTTTTAAACTGATCGCTTATGACCATGCACGATCTATTATTGTTACCAGACAGCTTAAGCTACGCCTCGTTTTGGGGGCTGGTTATTCTAAGCGGCTTCACCTCAATGCTAACCGCCTCATTTGGAATTGGCGGCGGCATGCTGCTATTAGCCGTAATCGCTCAGACGATACCGATGAAAGCGATCATTCCTGTTCATGGTGCGGTTCAGCTTGGCTCTAATGCTGGCCGAATGATTGTGATGTTCAAAGACATAGTATGGAGCCACTTCGCTTGGTTTGCATTAGGCAGTCTACTAGGGGCCTTAGTCGGCGGCCAGTTGGTAGTAAACTTACCAACCAACCTGCTTAAGGCCTGCTTAGGGGGTTTTATATTGTTGACTGTTTGGGGGCCACAGATTTGGCACTCAAATTTATTCAGCAACTTGGCTAATACCAAAAGTTTGCTAATTGGCGGCGTAGCCTCCACCTTTCTAACCATGTTCATTGGTGCGACAGGCCCACTAGTGTTGACAACAATTCGCATCTTCAAACTTACTCGCCTGGCCTTAGTGGCAACCAGCGCGGCGTGCTTAGTGCTCCAGCACGCCCTCAAGGTCTTAGTCTTTGGGTTACTAGGCTTTGCTTTTAGCCCTTACTTTTTACTGATTCTACTGATGATATGCAGCGGCTTTATCGGTACTCTAATCGGCAAAAAGTTGCTGATCAAAGCCGATGAACAACGCTTTCAAGCCTGGTTGAAGATAATACTCAGCGTATTGGCGCTGAGGCTAATTTACTTAGCTAGCCGTTAACGCGCCACCAGCGACTGCAAAACAGCTTAAGCAAAATGCTAGAAATGAACCAACGAAAACACCTCAGCGTCACCTAATTGGCATCGACCATTTAAGCCATCAAGTTCGATAACAAAAGCGAATAAAGCAACAACCCCTCCAACCTTATTAACTAAGCCTGCCGCTGCTTTAGCGGTTCCGCCGGTAGCCAAAAGGTCATCAATAATGAGAATTCTGTCGCCGGCCGAAACAGCCGTTTTTTGTAATTCGACTTCGGAATCACCGTATTCTAAAGCATAGCTCTCGGACACGCATTGACCCGCCAGCTTACCTTTTTTACGAGCCATCACCAATGGTAGTTTTTGCTGATAAGCCAATGCCGCACCAAACAGAAAACCACGCGCGTCCAGGGCCAGAATTTTATCTACTTTATGCGATTCAAGAACCGTAGTAAACTGGTCGGTAACATAGGTAAAAGCTTCTGGGTTTTCGACAATCGACTCTATGTCTTTGAATTGGATGCCGGGTTTCGGGAAGTCCGGAATATTACGAATAAGTTTTTTTAAATCCACGATTTACTCTGAATAAAATTAAAAGAGACCTCAGCATAATTTATAAAACAAGCCACACAATAAATATACCGAGATAGACCGGTAGAGCGCCAAACGCATTTTGATCTAGCGACAAGCGCAAGAGACTAAGGGCACCTTTGAACAAGCTCACTGCGAATTCGACTAAGCCGCCGGTGATTCACCAAGATAAGCCTGAACATACCGAGCAACACGCACAAGCAACCAACAATTACCAAGACATTTTGAGCTTGCGAAGTCATCAACAAAGTATATCAACCGTTCTTTAAGATGACACTAATACAACAGAGATAGTGAACTGATATTGCATATTAAAAATATGCCTGCTTAGCGAATGGCTCCACAGCCGAATAGCTAAGCAATACAATCTACGCATCAATTGTTAACCGGTGTTAATCACTATCGTCGAGACAAACAGACTATTATCTGCACACTTGCTTGTTTGAGAGCCTTTTCGCCCTTACTATCAACAAATAGAGACTTAAGCACGCGCTAAAACACCTAGCTACTTTCCAGTATTTTGCGAAAAGCAATCGGCAATGGCTCGCTATTAACTCCGCATTTATGCCACTGTTGTAAATATTAGGCATTGCTGTTTTATCGTGACGCTATGCTGAGCGTCTTCAATACCAATAAATCACCGCTGGAGCGTAATGGACATAGATAATCGAACGATTTCAACACCGTTAATCATACTGAGTACCGTAGCGGTGTTTTACGTGATGGTCGTTGGTCAAGAATTCTTGGTGCCACTCGCAGTGGCTCTGATGCTATGGTATGTGATTAACGCAATGAGCCGTAGCTTCACCAAAATAATACCGTGGACCGACGAACCAAACTGGCTGAGCATGCTGCTTTCGATTATTACAATCGGTTTGTTCCTATCATTAGCAGTCGATATGGTACAGAGCAATGTGCTCGAAGTGAAAGCGGCGATACCCAAATATAAGGAAAATTTCGCGGGCCTCTCACTCAAAGTAAGTGCCATGTTACCACCCTTCATTCTCGAGAAAATGCCTAATATGGCTGATGTTATTAGCGGCATTAAACCAGCTCCAGTCATCACTGGCCTTACCGACACTATCGTTGCCATGATCGGTAAAATCTCGCTAGTGCTGATCTACGTGGCCTTTATGCTCGCTGAGCAAGGTACCTTTAAAAGTAAAATTGAGGAAATGTTCCCCGATCAAAACAGACGTAACTCAGTGATGAGCATTTTGTCTCATGTGCAAGAAGACATTCAGACTTACCTTTGGATTAAAACACTAACTAGCGCACTTACCGGGGTAGTCAGTTACTTTGTGCTGCGGGCCGTAGGCGTCGACTTTGCGATTTTTTGGGCCTTCACCATTTTCATGTTGAACTTTATACCAACCATCGGCTCAATTATCGCGACATTATTCCCCGCGATGTTAGCCTTAATTCAGTTCGACACATTCTTGCCATTTACGATCGTGCTTATCGGGGTCGGCTCAATACAAATAGTCGTCGGCAATATACTGGAACCAAAACTAATGGGCAACACGCTTAACGTGAGCCCATTTGTGGTGATGATGAGTTTAACCCTATGGGGAAGCATCTGGGGGATCGCCGGGGCCTTCTTGAGTGTACCTATCACTGTGATTTTACTGATTATCTTTGCTCACTTTGAGAAGACACGCTATATAGCGGTATTACTGTCCGGTGATGGCAGCTTAAAATTCGCTAAAAACACTCAAGACAAGCTTGAAAATCTCGACTAATCCTTGACCCCTTAAGCCTTGGCACTATGCTCCAGTGTGAAGCACTGATTATAGAAAGAGTCAGCCTTGATGAGCAAACATTGAAACAAAAAAGCCGCTAACTAGCGGCTTTTCTAATTCCACTTTAATCATCAACCGTCTTAGATGCCAGCAGCGGCCCTTAGGATCTCAGCTTTATCAGTAGATTCCCATGTAAATTCAGGCTCAGTACGACCGAAGTGACCGTAAGCAGCAGAATTTCGATAAATAGGACGTAGTAAATCAAGCGCTTGAATAATCGCTTTAGGGCGTAAATCAAAGTGCTCGGCAACCAATGCTTCGATC
>JAESTB010000398.1 GCA_016763815.1 Arenicella sp. | reverse complement strand
TTCGCGCCTATCGTTATTTTGTGTGTGATTAGTATGCCTCATAGACAAACAGTGTATCAGCCAAAATCCCCAAAGCAAAAATTCCGTGTCCTAAATTGAACCAGAACTATGCCAATAAATTTGTTTACACAGCTTGGACAGTGCCGAGATATCAAATCGCCTATGAGCAAATTGCTACTATTATCAGGACATATATATCCTTTTTATATTTTTTGTCTGCTGTAGTTTCATTTCGTAATAGTTTTGTCACGTAATTAGAAGACACTAACACCGAGTTGATTCAGGGGGCTAAGTAATTATTTTATGCGAGCTTATGATGAGCTAGCAATTAGCTTTGAGAGAGATTTCGTGCTTAAAAAATTATTCGGTAAATATCGAGTTTTAGTTGTTTCAATCGCTTTGTTTTTGGTCTTTGACTTGGGTGTCTTGGTTTTGAATTTTTACACCTCAGGCAAAATCGCCGAACAGACGGAGAAAATCAATATTGCCGGCCAACAACGGACGCTGACCCAACAAATGTCAAAAGCCACTTTATACATCAAAGCACAGAAGCTGCAACAATGGGTTTATCAAACGGGCTTGGATGAACTTGGCGAACACTATACGTTATTTGACAACACCATGGACGCGTTGAACAATGGCGGGCAAACAGTCTCGGCTGAAACGGGAGAATTGGTGACGCTGTTAGCGGTTAGTGATGTTCAAGGCAAAGCGATCATGCGTGAGGCAACGGTTATTTGGAGCGGCTTTCAAAATGCGCTTGAACCAATGATGGTGGACACTCTCATTACTGATGAAGAAATAAAGCCGGCATCGACTTTCATTGCGAAAAATAATTTAAAGCTCTATGAGGTAATGAATCGACTCACTGAGCATTTCACTCATGAGTCGGAAAAACAAACGTCTTTTTTAAGATTGGTTCAAGTCGCTGGAATCACACTTGCGACCATCAACTTTTTCATTATTCTATTCCATTTTTTGAAGCAACTACGGACCAGAGATGAGCAAATTGAAATTAAACAACACGAGTCGGATCAGATTTTAAAAACGATTGGCGAGGGAGTGTTTTTGATTGACAAAGATCTTGTCATTGGTGGCCAACACTCGCAATTTTTACAGACAATTTTTCAGACTAAAAGGATTAGTAACCGTCGGCTTGTGAAATTTTTGAAGCCACATTTTCCTAAGAAGACAATTAAAACGACGATTGATTTTGTAAACTTGTATTTTACCGACCATATTAATCCCGACTTGATCGAAGACGTGAATCCATTAAAGCAAGTTCGTGCCAAAATAGTCTTGCCGTCAGGTGAAATGCAGGAAAAAGTACTGAATTTTTCGTTTGCGCGACTTCGACAAGCGAATGATGAGACGGTTGTCCTCGCTACAGTGAAAGATATAACCGACACAATTTTGTTGGCTGAACAGAGTGACAAGCTAGATACTGAGGTTGAGCAGCAATTAGCCTTGTTCTCTCAAATTCTACCCATTCCTGTTGCCGATTTAGATGTGTTTATTCGGGAAGGCATGGCGAGTTTAGATCACATTAACGAGCAGCTAAAATCAACCAAACAAGGGCGTGACAATTACCGGCGCCCTTTAAATCGTCTTTTTCAAGAGGCCCATAAGTTCAAGGGTAATGCTCTGGCGTTAAATTTTGAGTGGATTGCCAATCAAGTGCATGAGTTTGAGTCATCTATAGACGCATTAAGTAAGCAGGCTGAGCAAGGGCAAATAAGTGGGCGAGGTTTCGTGCCACTAACCCTGTCTTTGAAGGAACTTTATCGGAGCTTAGAAAAACTAAGTGAATTTCGGTCTCGGTTGATGTCGTATGGCCGCAATGAAAATCGTAGAGTTGGTGGTACGCCGACTATCGTGCTCAACAATGCATTGACCGTTGAAAACAAACGATGGTTTGATTTGTCCCAATTTTGTACCAAGCTTAGCAATGACGCGGGTTGTAACGTTGACTTGCACCTCCGAGGTTTCAACACGCCATTAGCAAAAAAATTGGATGATGTTCTATACCCGTTGACGGTGCAGTTGATACGTAACTCAATTGTGCATGGTATTGAAAGTGAGCAACAAAGAGAGGTTTTGAAAAAACCAATAGATGGTCGTTTGTCCTTGTCCATTAGCCATGACAGACAGGGAGGTTTTCGTTACGTTTTCGAAGACGATGGAGGTGGTTTTAATTACGACTTAATTCGCCAGAAGTTAAAGGAAAAAGGGCTGTACTCGAATGAGCAACTGGCCGAATTTGACAAACATGACTTAGTTAAACAAATATTTTCGAATCAATTCAGCACCCATGACGGTGTTGATAATAATGCTGGACGTGGGGTTGGTTTAGGACTTGTTCTAGAACAAGTAAAGCAGTTGAATGGACACTTGAAAATACGTTCGATTCGTCACCAGTTTACTCAGTTTATCGTTGATTTTAAATATGTTGAAAAGTTTAGTGACCTTCAAAAAGCGAGTTAGAAAATGAAGCTTTTGATCGTTGATGATTCACTCGTAGTCCGCAACAAAATTAATCGAAATTTGTTGTCAAGCTTTGATTCGATTTTACGTGCGGGAAACGGCGTTGATGCATTGCGAATAGTAAGAACTGAAAAACCTGATTTTATAACCATGGACTTAACCATGCCTGAAATGGATGGCGTAACCTGTATTCGCAAGGTCAAAAAAATTAATCCTAGAACGCACATACTGGTAATTTCTGCGTTGGCGGATAAAGCAACCGCAATTGCCGCATTAAGTTTAGGCGCGAACGGTTTTTTGTGTAAACCATTCACCGATGATGAACTGAATCAGGCGATCAGAAAAACGTTAGAGATTGTGTTTTAGTCATGCAACATCAGCAACTAATTAATGTATTTATTGACAGTGTAAAAGTTTATTTTGATCATTTGGGCCACGCTGAACTTGATATTGGCACACCCTACTTAATTACTAATCCCGGAGATATTGGCCTGGATTATAATGGCATTATAGCTGTCTACGGTGATACTAACGGTTCGATTATTTTTTCCGCGAATAGATCAATATTAAAGTACATTTTGCTTAGCCTTGGTGAAGTAGAGCTCAATGAGCGCTCAATAGTCGATTTAGTCGGTGAAATAGCCAATACAATAGCTGGTAATGTGCGTCGTGAATTGGGCGAAAGCTTTCAAATTTCCACACCCAAAGTCACTAAAGCTACGCTAAACCAAATGTGCCCCTCACGTGATCCGCGTTCATTTGTGCTGCCGTTAAGATGGAAAAGTAAAGCGGCTCAATTGTTGGTAAGGCTGGATTAGTCTCTGAATACATTACGTCTCGTGCTGATCATTGCCTTACAAGTTAAGGCGCTAGCTGAACGCTCATGGACATTGCTACGTCGTTTTCATCACTATGGGCAAGCGCTAAAGATCATTTTGTGCTGTGGTGATAGCCAAGCCTCAAGGCCGTAACATCGCCATCCCATATAGCTGTTGCCGATATGCCGCGACCAGCCAATGCTTTGCCGCCTCAGCATTTGCGATGGGCTTCCTAGATACCTTATTCGGCTAAAGCTCGTAATCTAGGGTGAGCTTTAGGTAACTTGTTTCTGTTATTCTTGCTTGGTAAATAATCTTGGTTCTATAAACGGAATGAACATGACTGAAGAAATAACTCAATTGCTAACCCTCGAGCAGGCGCGTGTGCTTGCGAGCCTGATGGAAAAACACCTGGCGACGCCGAAGAATTATCCTCTCACGCCTAATTCGTTAACCTTGGCATGTAACCAAAAATCTAACCGCTCGCCGGTGATGAATATGGATGAGGGTAAAGTTGTGAGTAGCGCGCAACAGCTCAAGGAGCTGGGGTATTTGAGTATTGATTACGGGGATCGAATTGTGAAATTTTCACATCGTGCACCTGGTATGTTGAAGATAACCCGTGAGGAGCAGGCCGTGTTAGCGATGCTTATGCTGCGAGAGCCGCTAACCCTAAACGATATTAAGGCGCGAACCGAAAAAATGGTTGGTTTTAATGATATTGAGCAAGTTGCGGTTTCGGTTAAGCAACTTATGTCTCGCCGTCCGGCTTTGGTGATGGAGCTGCCGGTGGCGGTTGGCCAACGCGAAGAACGTTATACTCATCTGCTTAGTGGTGAACCTGATTTGTCGGTTATTATGCTTAAAGAAACTAAATCGCCAAGCAGCAGCAAATTGCAGACTAATAAACTGGCTGAACTCGAAGCTCGAATAACGCGGATAGAGGAGGCTCTGGATATGCCGTGGGGCGATATTGATGAGCCGTCGCAACAATCTACTGACTGAATCGCATTCTTTAATCCAACTCCTGAATCTAACTACCGAATTCAACTATAGTGCCCGACCCCACGATGGTATTTATTGGTTTGTGTAACCCCAAGAGTCCGGGCAATGTTGGCGCGGTAATGAGAGCGGTCGGGTGCTATCAGGCTGACCAAGTGCATTACACAGGGGTGCGCTTTGACCGTGCCCAGAGGTATCGAACAGACACTAACAATACCAATCGTAAGGTGCCGTTGAAGCAGGTTGAAAATTTGTCAGAGTCGATGCCCGAGGCGATGCAGTTGGTCTGCGTTGAGCTAGTTGAAGGCGCAATGCCACTGCCAGAGTTTGAACACCCTGAACAAGCTATGTACATCTTCGGTCCAGAAGATGGTTCGATTCCACAGGATCTCGTCGACCTTGCCGACCATGTTGTTTATGTGCCAACTATTGGTTGTATGAATTTGGCTGCAAGCGTTAACGTTTTGCTTTATGACCGTTTGGCTAAATCAAGTTGTGGTAAGAGAGATGACTCAATTGTGTTAAGCAGTCGAGATGTTAACAATCGGCTTAAAGTTAAAGCATAGGTCTAGCTTATGAAGCTACAGATGGAAGATTATCAATTGGCCTATGAGGCGACTTCTGGCGGTGGCCCATGCGTGGTATTTTGCCCCGGCTTCAATTCTACTAAGCAGGGAAATAAGGCGAGTGACTTAAACGCATTTTGCTTAGAGCAAGGGCTATCGTTTGTGCGCTTCGATTACAGCGGACACGGCGAATCTGGCGGGTATTTTGCTGACGCTTGCATCACTCAATGGCTAGCCGATACGGTGGCTATTATTGATAAGGTCACCGCTGGCGATGTAATTCTTGTCGGTAGCTCGATGGGCGCATGGATTGCATTACTCGCGACCCTTAAACGTCCCACGCGCGTGACAGGCTTACTATTA
>JAESTB010000397.1 GCA_016763815.1 Arenicella sp. | reverse complement strand
TTGTGAATAATTTTACACTATGGAATTTGTCACGCGCGTTTGTTTTTGGCCTAATTGGGTTTGGCTCTGCTAGCAGCTTAGCCAAACAACCTGGTGAATTACTTTATGAAAAGTGCATTGCATGTCATTCGTTTGGCTACAACAGAACGGGGCCAAATCATTGTGATCTAATTGGTCGCGTAGCCGGTACGGCGGATGATTTTATATACACGCAAGCGATGCGATCGTCTAAGATAGTTTGGACAGTCGAAAATCTAGATCTTTTTCTGGCGGCTCCATTAGAGATTGTGCCAGGCACGAGCATGGGTTTTATTGCTGATGCAGATCAAAGAAGCTTACTTATTGCCTATATACAAACACAGAGAGACTCAGAAGACTGCAATTAACAGCCGGCATCTATATGACTCGAAAACCATTTAGCTCAGTATCAACGAACACTAAAAGTGTCGCAGGCAATTGTTCACCAAGTGACTATCAAATTGTTAAGCTAGTTCGTGAGGGGCATGTCGAACAATATCAAGTTCTGGTGCGACGTTACAACCAGCGCCTATTTCGCATTGCTCGAAGTATTTTGCTGGATGACCAACTAGCAATGGATGCCGTACAAAACGCACACATTAACGCCTATAAGCACATACCTAAGTATCAAGGAAATACAGGTTTTCTCACGTGGATATCGACTATTGCTCGTAATGAAGCGCTAATGCTTCTGCGTAAAATCAAGTCCGAGAAACTAGTTGAATTGAATGAAAACGACTCTCTAACGGTCGTGCCTATTAATGGCGATAGCATTAAAGATACACAGCGAGATCCTGAAGATGAATTTGCAAACACTGAGCTTAGAGCGATTCTCAATAGCAATATCGACAGCTTGCCAGAACATTTCCGCGAGGCATTCGTGATGCGTTGCGTAGAAGGGTTCTCAGTACGCGAAACCTCAGATATTTTAGGGGTTAATGCCGCAACGATTAAAACCAGAGTGTTTCGGGCTAAAACTCTTCTGCACGACAGAATAGCTAGCAAGTACGGCGCCAAAATCTATGAAATTGGGGGCTGCCATTGTGATCAAATTGTTGTCAATGTAATGCGTTTGATTGTTGCATAAAAAGCATTGTTGGCGCTCTATCAGAAATTCTATATCTGTTTTACAGACCGAAATTTGGAGTAGATACAACACGGTACACCGCTTAGTTTGCATAAATTACCATTATAAGTGTTTGATTGTATTTAATTAATGGTTTCAGGTATCCAGTTTTAATCAGGTGGCCGCGCGTTTGAACCGCACACGCCCCACCACTCAAACGAATAGCCCGCCTAGTGCGGGCTTTTTTGTGGCTGTTTCAAATTGCTCACCTGTGCCAGTTGTTCTGGTCAAGTCGTAGTGGACACTTTCAATTCGGATAATTCAAACTTCATCGGTGATAGATCATCATTAGCTGAGTGCAATCTATCAACGTTGTAGTAGCGCATATATGCGGCTACGTCATTTTTCATATGTTTTCTCGTTGGCTGGTGTATCTTCAATATCCAGTCATGCTTCAGGCTGCCGAAGAACCGCTCAACGACGGCATTGTCCCAACACGCGCCAACATCGCCCATTGACGACCTTAGGCCTTTCTTTCGTAGCAGCGCTCTAAAGCGTTGACTGGTGTACTGTGAGCCGCGATCTGAATGAAATACAACGCCTCGCGGCGGTCTCCTCAGATTAATTGACCTGAGGAGAGCCTTTTCTACCAAGTCAGTTGTCATTCGTTTGCTCACTTCCCAACCGATAATTCGACGAGAATATAAATCCATCACGATAGCCAAATACATCCAGCCTTCGCCGGTCTTCAAATAGGTGATATCGCCAGCCCAAACCTGGTTCGGCCCGATGGGGTTAAAGTTTTGATTGAGTAGGTTGTCGGCCACTCGATCACTGTGCTTACGCTTCGTGGTCACCTTATACGCGAGGCGCTGCGTTACTTTCAGGTCAAGCTTTCGCATGAGCGTTTTTGTTCGGTGACGACCGATAGTAAAGCCTTCTTCGCTGAGCTTTTTCATTAGCTCTCTTGAACCCAAGCTTTGACGGCTTGTGTTAAACAGAGTCTTAGCTCGTCGGTAAAGATTCAATTCATTCGCGCTTATCAGCTTCGCTGGGCGCTTGGCCCATGCGTAGTAACCAGAACGGCTCACGACAACCATTCGGCATAACTTTCGAATGGTTAATTGGCCGGCGTGGTGTTGAAAGAATTGATACCTTACTTCATTTCTCTTGCGAAGAAGGCTGAAGCCTTTTTTACCCTCAAGGGGCACCTAGTAATATATCTTTCTCGATGCGAAGCGATTTATTCTCTTTACGCAATCGCTTTAGCTCGGCACGTTCATCGACTGATAAAGTAGCGTCTTGATTAGACGCTTCAATTTTAGCCTTCCAGTCATAAAGCTGGTTAGCTCGAATCCCGAGTGAATCGGCAGCCTCAGATACGCTATAACCTTGATCCGTGACTAACGCCACAGTTTCTTCCTTAAATTCTTTTGGGTAACTTTTGTATACTCGTTTTTGATTCATGGGGACTCCAATAATTAACAACATTGTCTTTTATTAAAGTGTCCAATTCAATTAGACCAGAACACCGGACGATTAGTAGATCGAGTCGGACCACGCCTCCCAACACGATTGGGTATCGGAATTATGTTAATCACCATGATCGCTTTGTCTCTGCTCGCTGGGGGATCGATTACGACGATGTCCATTCTAGCCGGATTGCTAGGTGCAGGATTTGCATTATTGAATACCCCTATCGCAGCCATCGTTTTGGCTGGCGTGCTTGCTTCTGCCCTGAGCATAAACACGATGATGTTCTTTATCGGTGGTTCTATTGGGGCCGCCTTATTCTCAGCGATTGTGAACACCAATGCAGACACGCTTACAGCCTTAAATCCGTTTTATTCCGGCTTGGCGATTAACTACAGTGATGCGTTTAGCGTACTGGCGTTGGCAGCCTTTATTGCGGTATTCTTGGTTGCTTCTCTGCCGACCAAGCAGATGGTGGATACAGAGAAATCTAAGAAAGCTCTGCCAGATAACTGGACCCCAAATTGTGAAGTACCCTGGAGTGAGGAACTCTAGAATTAATGAACAAAAACCAACAAATTCAAATGATCCAACGGTTGATCAAACAACACGAAGGTCAAGAATCAGAGCTCCCTGAGCATTTCACCAAAATATCGACTAATCGATACACAGACCTGCAAGAGCTCGAACTTGAGCAAATGGCGCTGTTTAGAGAACTGCCTATCATTGTTGCGCATACTTCTGAGATTTCCGAATCTGGCAACTATGTGTGTGAGGAAGTAAACGGCGTTCCATTGATAATCCTGCGAGATTTTGATGGTGACGTGCAGGTGTTTGTGAACGCTTGTCGCCACCGGGGCGCCCGCTTACTTGAGAGAGACCACGGCAATTGTAAGAGACTGTTGGTATGCCCCTATCATGCCTGGAGCTACAAATTAAATGGCCAGCTAAAAGGCGTACCTGAGAAAGAATCGTTCGGGGAAATGGATTTTTCTCAATCCGATTTAGTGCCCGTTCAATTTGCCGAAGAATTTGGCTATGTTTGGGTGGTCTTAGCTGGAAACGCAGCTGAAAAGTTAGACGTACGAACTGCGCTTGGGAAAGAGTTAAGTCGCGATTTTGATAATTTTGGTTTCAGCAAGCAAATTGTTCACAAGAAAGTATCTACACTCAACGACTGCAATTGGAAGCTGGTCATGGATGCTTTTGCAGAGGGCTACCATTTAAAATCGTTGCATAAAGATAGCCTCTCAAGATTTTTTCTGAAAGCAAATATCCACGATGATTGTTTCCCACATATTCGACAGCTGGGAGGCAGGAAGTCATTATTAGAGGAAGTGAAAAAGAATCCTCATGACTGGAATTTTCGTCTGAACACAACATTGTTTTACAACGTATTCCCTAACACCGTATTTGTATTTCATCCGCATTGGGTATCGCAGATGAGCCTTTTTCCAGACGGACCAAATAAAGTGAAAGTGGTGCACCGCATGGTAATCGAAGAACAGCCTGCCAATGCAGAGGTTAAGGAAAAACTGGACGCAAGTTTTCAACACATCCAGAGCCAAGTATTCGAGAAAGAAGACTTAGCCATTTCCGTCAGCATCCAATCAACATTGGCAAGCGGTGTTAACCAAGAATTCACTATTGGAGGCATGGAAGAAGGTATGCGTATCTTTCATAAGGCTAGGGATTTTTATATAGATTCATTTAGAAACCGAGATTAAATAGTAGCCCCTCTTAGACTTTCAGCCAGTCACAAACTATGAATTGTTAGGAATTATTTAGACTCCGACTATGGGGATCGTAAAAAGAGGTACAAATTAGGTACATCGCTCAGTTTGCATAAATTACCCTAAATTAGCTTAAGTTACTGATACTAAAGAAAGAACTGTTAATATTAATTGGCCTTATAAGTGTTTGATTATAATAAGTTTATAGTCTTAGGTGGTCACTTTTAATCAGGTGGTCGCGCGTTCGAACCGCGCACGCCCCACCACTCGAACTTTAGGAGTGTTAGAGTCCTCTAACACCTTGAAAGGTAAGGATTTTATCACGTTCGAAAAGCCGTTTTCACGGTGATAGCAAATACGCTCTGCAAACCCCAATCTAAGCACTATGCGCTGTAGGTGAATATGACCGGAAGCCCATATTCTATGCGGGTCTCCAATAAACTGAATAGCGAGTTCGAACATCTCATCAAAACTATGCTTTGGTTGCGTTCCATTTGTTAGTTTTTCAGCGATTAAGAGCTTGTTTCTTTCCAATTCACTGATTTTATTTTCATAGGTTTTAATCACTGTCAGGT